>CAYPTZ010000184.1:0-6886 GCA_964413395.1 uncultured archaeon
AATCGTTGGTCCTTCTGGATCAGGAAAAACTACACTAATTAATTGTCTTGGTGCATTAGATTTTCCTGATTCTGGCAATATCATATATAATATGAGTAATGATGGTGTTGGACATGATATAACAAATATGAGCCATAGTGAACAAAAAGAAATGCGATTAAATAAAATCGGTTTAATTTTTCAATTTTATAATCTGTTCCCGGTAATTTCTGCTTATGAAAATGTTGAACTCCCAATGTTGATTGCTAAAAAGGATGAAGATGATCGAAAATTTCGAGCTCTAAAATTATTGAAAATGGTTGGTCTAGATAAACGAATGGATCATCATCCCACTCAAATGTCTGGTGGAGAACAACAAAGAGTTACTATTGCTCGATCTTTAGCCAATGAGCCTTTAGTATTATTAGCTGATGAACCAACTGGAGAATTAGATACAGAAACAACAATCCAAATCATTAAAATCTTTCTTCAATTGAAATCATCAGGTCAATCAATACTAATGGTTACTCATAATCGAAGAATTGCAGAAGTTGCTGATAGGGTACTAACTTTAGTTGATGGTGAAATTACCGAGACCAAGGTTGGTGGAAAAGATATTAATCATATATATAATGGAGTAGCTTAGGTGATAAACATGGTAAATGAGAATCAAAAAATTGATAAAAAAGAACAAAACATGGAAAAATCATATGAATTGGATCCTGAAGCAATGATTCAAACCTTTGGTTTAACAAAAACATATTGTATAACTGAAGGAATAGACATTCATGCTTTAGATATGGTTAGTATCGATATTCATAAAGGAGAATTTGTGTCTGTTATGGGACCATCTGGTTCGGGGAAGACTACCTTGTTAAATATGTTAGGTGCTTTGGATAATCCCTCCGACGGGGATGTATTTATCAATGGTATTAATATTGCAGATATGAATGATCAAGAAAGAACTAATCTCCGATTAAAAGAAATTGGTTTTATTTTTCAATTCTATAATTTAGTTCCAGTGTTAACTGTCTATGAAAACATTGAATTACCCATGCTTTTTGCAGATAAATCAGATGAGAAACGTAAAGAAATTGTTGAGAAAATGTTGAAAATCGTAAAATTAGAAGATAGGCGAGATTTTCTCCCATCGGAATTATCTGGTGGTGAAAAGCAAAGAGTTGCTATTGCTAGGGCATTAAGTAATGAACCTGCAATTCTAATTGCAGATGAACCTACTGGTGAATTAGATACAAAGATGGGTAAAGAGATAATTTCACTATTACATGATTTAAATAAGGAATTGAAACAAACAATCCTAATGGTAACTCACGATCCAGCTGTTGGGGCCTTAGCTGAACGAATTATTCGAATGCGTGATGGTAAAATTATTGAATCTTAAAAAAAATTTTTTTTTTACCTAAATTTTTAAATTTCTTATTGATTTCGTTATAATATGAATAAGGGGATTATTTTTTATGTTTCTAAAAATGGAGCTACGAAAAAATCAGCAGAAATTATCTCTGGAATACTTAATCAGCATTATTCTATTGAAATTACCTTAGAAGATTCTATTTTTTTTGATAAAAATAGAGATTATTCCAATTATGACTATATTTTTATAGGTTTCGGAGTTAAAATGGGTAAATGGTATAATAAAGGTACAAAAATATTGAAGTTTTTCGAAAAATATAAAAAATCTCATCAAAAATTTATAATTTTTATTTCTTCTGGACGTATTGGGTATGCATTATTGGAAAAAGATCAAGAAAAATATGATAAAGCATTTTCCAAATTTTTACTTGAAAAATTATTAAAATTCCCTAATTTAACTCCAATTATTGCTAAAAATGCATTTGGGGGAATATATATTAAAAAAAGCCTCAATTTATGGAATAAAGACCGTGTAGAAACATGGAGTCATGAAATTGGAAAACAATTAAATCCATAATTCTAAATTTTTTATTTCTTTTATTAAATTGTGAAATATTCAATAATTGATATTTTTGATTCTGTTCAAGGAGAAGGAACATGGCTAGGTATTCCTTCAACATTTATAAGATTTGCCGGTTGTAACTTAAAATGCAGCTGGTGTGATACTAAGGAATCTTGGAAATCAGGAAATGAGATGACTATTAATGAAATAATTCCACAAATTCATTATTCAAAAATTATTTTAACTGGGGGAGAACCTACCCTATATAATCTTGAACCACTAATTCAATCAATTAAAAACAAATTTAAAGATAATAATAATTTATCTATTGCCATTGAAACAAATGGCACTAATAAGGTATCGAGTAATATTAATTGGATTGTGTGTTCTCCTAAACCTGATGCAAATTATGAAATTAATTGTATACCTAATGAATTAAAATATGTTGTTGATGATAAATTTTCCATTGATATTATTCCAGAAATTTACATAGGTAAAATTCCTATATGGCTTCAACCTAATTCCGAAGATTTAGTCACATCTATGGAAAAATCATATAATCTGGTAATGAATAATAGTTTTTTACGTTTGGGAATTCAATTGCATAAAATTTATAATATAAAATAATAAATCTAAAGTAAAATAATAAATTTATACTATTGAGATTTATAATGAACATCAAAGAAGATTTGCCCGTTTCAAACCGTGTAGTAATAATATTATCAGGTGGATTAGATTCTACAACTTTACTTCATCGCTTATTAACTAAAAAATATGAAATTTTTGCTGTTACTTTTAATTATGGACAAAAACACTCAAAAGAAATAGAATATGCCAAATTAACATGTCAAAAATTAAATATTCCCCATAAAATTGTTTCTTTAGAGAATATAAATCAAGCAGGTTTCTTTGGAAATAGTTCTTTGACTTCAACTATTGATATTCCAGAAGGACATTATGCAAATAAAAATATGATGAGTACTGTAGTGCCAAATAGAAATATGATTATGTTAAGTTTAGCCATTGCCTATGCAATTTCTATTAAATCTTCTGAAATATATTATGGTGCTCATGCTGGTGATCATATAATTTATCCTGATTGTCGTCCGGATTTTGTTAGTGCTATGCAAAATGTAGCAAAATATTGTCATTACTGGCCAATTAAAATTCAAGCACCTTACTTGCATATCACAAAAGCTGATATTGTAAAAGAAGGATTACAATTTAATGTTGATTATTCCTTAACTTGGACATGTTATAAGGGAGAAGAAAAAGCATGTGGAAAATGTGGTAGCTGCACCGAAAGATTGGAGGCTTTTTCTCAAAATGATAGTAAAGATCCAATTCAATATAATTGATAGGTTTTTAATTTAAATATAATAAATAAAATATTATTCTAAAAAAAAATTGATGAAAAATTATGCCATACACCGTTAGAATATCAGATCCAAGATGTAAATTTTCAGCTTCTCATTTTTTATATGAACATGATAAATGTTCTAGATTGCATGGACATAATTACGCAGTTAATGCAGAAGTTTCAGGGGAATTAAATGAAAATTTTTTTGTTGTTGATTTTTATGAACTCAAATCCGAACTGTTTGCAATAATCGAAGAGTTAGATCATGCCATTTTGATTCCAAGTTTAAGTAAAAATATAGTCGTTGAAAAATTCGAAAAAGGTAATCTTAATCAAATTAAAGTTCAATTTAATGGGAAGTATTATGAATTTCCATCACAAGATGTTAGACTTCTTCCAATTCAAGCAACTACTGCAGAATTATTATCAAATTTAATCCATTCAAAATTAAAAAAAAAATTTCAAAATTTCAAGCTTTGTATTGAAGTGGCAGAATCTGATGGCTCTATTGCACGCTATTCAGAATAGTTTCTAAGTTTTTTAATTTAGTGCATGCTATCTATTTCTTTGAAATTTCACCAAGGTATATCGAACTTTTATTTTTTCTTTTCTTCCTCTTTGAGTTATATCCCAATATATAAAGTAGGTAAAAATTAGCATTGGAACTACTATTAAATTAAATGATAATTTACTATTTGTATTTGTAGTTGGAATATTAAATAAAAGCCAAATGGCGCCAATCCAAAGAAATATTCCAAAAATAACAAGTCTATAATTATGAGCATTGATTTTTTTAATAGTTTTATCGCAGTAACACTTAGGACATAATAAATATTCATTTTGTAATATTTTTAGCTTTCCTTCTTCATTCCTACCAATTTTTTTTTCAAGATATTTTTTTCCACATTTATGACAAATCATTTTAGAACATTTTTCACAGCTTGCTTCAATAAGAGTACCTTGGTGATAATAACAAGTTCTTTTTGACATATTAATAAATTATAATCACTTTTTAAAAGTTTTTTTAGAATCTCAATAAAATGTTAAAAGTCAATATAATATGATTTTCATTTAAAATTTTTAAAAATTAATTATTTTAAAAAGTGGAAAAAAAAGGTTATTAAAAATACATTGAATTATTGTTTTTCAAAGTCGGATTTCGCTGCCCCACATACAGGACATAAAAAATCATCGGGAATATCTTCAAATTTAGTCCCTGCTGCGATATTTTCTTCGGAATATCCTTCATCTTCATTATATTCCCATCCACACACACTACATACCCATATGCTCATTTTTTTCACTGTTATAGATTTTACTAATAAAATATACAAAGTATTTCTACTACTAATTCTTTATGTTTATTTGTATTAAAAACTAGTGAGTTGCTTTTAAGGTAGCCTAAGTTAGTTTTTTTATGAATTATAATTAATGTATATAGTTAATTTTTTATTTAGAAACCATGATTTTTTATACAATCAAATAGATTTTTATGTGATGATTTTATCGTGAAAGATTACTCAATAGTAATATCAGGGGCTGCGGGCCAAGGTGTTAAAACTGTTGAGGAAATTCTCGTTGGAGTACTAAAAAAAAGTGGATATCATATTTTTGCTACAAAGGAATATGAATCACGAGTTCGAGGAGGAATTAACTCCACAGAATTAAGAATTTCTTCAAATTTTGTCTCAGCATATGTAAAAAGAATTGATATTTTAATATCACTAAATAAAAAAGCATTTGAACATCTTGAATCTAGATTTACTCAGAATACTTATATCATAGCAGATCCATCAAATATTGATAAGAATCGAGTAAAAGAGAAAAGTAAATTGCTTGATTTACCCTTCATTCAAATTGCCTCAGAAATAGGAAATAAAATTTATTCTAATATAATTGCAGCAGGTGTTATATCTGGGATTTTCAATGCAGAACTATACATAGGCATTGAATATCTTCAAAATCGGTTTAAATTGAAGGGAGAAAACATCGTAGCAAAAAATAAAATTGCTTTTGAAAAAGGATATAATTTAGGAAAAGATTTTTTAAAAACAAAAAAAATATCAATAGATCTTGAAAAAAATATAGCAACTAAAGATAATATTCTTTTCAATGGATATGAAGCAGTTGCTTTAGGGGCAATAGCAGGAGGATGTAATTTTATTTCTGCTTATCCTATGTCTCCAAGTACAGGTGTATTGCAATATATTGCATCTCAATCGAAAGAATTTGAGATTGTTGTTGATCAAGCAGAAGATGAAATTGCAGCTATAAATAAAGGAGTTGCTGCATGGTATGCAGGAGCTCGTGCGATAGTCTCGACTTCTGGAGGAGGTTTTGCATTAATGACAGAAGGTTTATCTCTTGCAGGTATATTAGAAAGTCCATTAGTAATTCATATTGCTCAAAGACCTGGTCCGGCTACTGGATTACCCACACGAACAGCACAAGAAGATTTGAATTTAGCGCTTTACGCAGGGCATGGTGAATTTCAACGAATAATTTTTGCCCCCGGTTCAATAGAACAAGCATTTTATTTAACTCAAAGTGCATTTAATATTGCTGATAAATATCAAATTCCAGTGTTTATTTTAACTGATCAAGATTTTGTTGATGCTTATTATGATATAGAATCTTTAGATGTTTCAAATATTAAAGTAGAAAAATCAATAGTTAAAACAGATAAAGATTATCAAAGATATAAACTTACAGAAAATGGTATAAGTCCTAGAGGAATTCCAAGTTATGGAGATGGATTAGTCCGTGTCGATTCAGATGAGCATGATGAAAATGGGCATATCACTGAAGATATGGATTACATGCGAATTGAAATGACGAAAAAAAGAATTTATAAGAGATTTGAATTAATACAATCAATTGCTCAAAAACCTACTATTATTGGTAAAAATGATAATCTCACTGGAATAATATGTTGGGGATCTAATTTCCATGTTATTAAAGAAGCAATTATAGAAAATGAAGAATTAAAGATTACATTAATTCATTTCCACCAAGTTTACCCTCTTCATAAAAATACTAATGATATTCTTTCTAAATTTAATAAATTAATTTTAGTAGAAAATAATGCAACAGGACAATTTTCAAATGTTTTGAAGCTTCATGCAAATATTTCAATACCGAAAGAAAATCAATATTTACGATATAGTGGTAAACCATATTCAATGGAAGAAATAGTAGAAATTATAAAAAAGGAGGCAAAATAAATGTCAATCACAGAAAAAGATTATGATATGCCACAAGAAAAAGCTTGGTGTCCTGGATGTGGACATTTTACTCTTCAAAAGATTTTACGACAAGCATTAGCTGAATTAGAAATTCCAAATAATAATCTAGTTTTTGTCTCAGGAATAGGACAGGCAGCAAAACTTCCTCAGTATACAAAAGGTCATATGTTTAATGGGCTTCACGGTAGATCTTTACCAGCTGCGATGGCAATAAAAGCTAGTAATCCAAGTTTAACAGTTATTGTTAATTCTGGAGATGGCTGTTCATATGGTGAAGGAGGAAATCATTTCTTAGCTCAGATAGAACGAAATTCAGACATTGTTCAAATAGTTCATAATAATATGATTTATGGATTGACAAAAGGT
>CAYPTZ010000185.1:0-226 GCA_964413395.1 uncultured archaeon
TTGAGATTTCAAACTTGTAGCAGAAGAATTTTCAAGTTGTAAAGCATTTATAAATATTAAACTAAATATCATTACATTTATTATTGTCTTTTTAGTCCCGTTGACTTTCATATCAATCAATTTTATTAATAGATTATAGGGTATATAAAGATTGTAGAAAAAATGTCATCCTAAAAAAAAGGTATCACTACCTTAAGATTATACGTAAATATATCCTATCTTCCCC
>CAYPTZ010000185.1:236-6865 GCA_964413395.1 uncultured archaeon
TTTCAGCCTTGTAATCTCTCTTTTTTCCTGCTTCGGATGATCTGTGATGATAAGTAACTTTCATCCTTCTAAAATTATGCTTATTCCCTTGCTGGTTCCCCTCATTCTCCTTTGGTTCTCCCTCCTCCCCTTTTCCTCTTTGTTCTCTCCCCTCCCACCTCTTCAATTTTCCCCTCCTTCCCTCCTTCGTTTTGTCTTCCATTTTTCACAACCAGAAAAACCAATAATTCTTTTGTGTGAATTAAAATCCAAGTTTATAATGTTGGTCATTAACAGAGATACAAAATTCAGTTTTGGAAGATGGAAGAATGTTAATGTCTAGTGATGTTTATATAAATTTTGATTTACTTCACTAATCTATCCCAATCATAATTTAGAATTAGTTTAAACCCCTTAAATACCTTTTAATAGAAATTTTATGATATATGAAAATATTGATCTTTGAAAAACAAAAATCAATTTAGATTATTATATAAATATAAAAAAATTTTAACCTTCATCATTTCCTTTCAATACAGCAGGATTTTTTTCAGCCATCTTCCCAAAATAGTCTAATGCATGTAATTGTTGTCTTAAGATTATGAAGTATAATACATTGGATACCACTACCATTTTTCCATAGATTGCTTGGATTTCTCGTATGTTATAAAATTGCTTTTGGCCCTCAGAAAATGTGAATTTTAAGCCATTTCTCATAAATTCACATTTATCTTTTTCTCCCAGATGATGCGTTAATAAATTGCGTATCTCTCGAACCCCTTTTTTATCGAATACAAATTTTAAGAACGTAAAAAGTTCTAAATCCTTATTTAACAGTTGATTTAAACACTTATTTCCTTGATTTTCATTTTTAGTAGTAAATAATTTCCCTGTAGCATATTTCTCCTTGTCTTTTAACGCTTTCCCTATTTTATCAATTGGTTTTCCAATCATGTAATAACAATTCATTAAGAGAAACATGGATAGCGCCACAAAGACCTCATATATTTGTTCCAATTTAAACACATAATCGTGCAAATTTTGTTTTAACATTTCGTTTCTCATTTCTGTTTGCAGGTAATCCTTTTCTATATTTTCCCAATTTTCTGGTAAAACGGGTTCAGATAATCTTGCAAGATTTTGGTTTAATTTTTCCTCAATATCCCCATCAACTTGGGACCCCCCGTTTTTGTTATTTGCTAATATCTTTTCTAATGTCGTATCATTGAAATTCTCTTTCGCAAATTTCAACAACTCAAAATAACTTTTTGTTATGTTATGCAGTTCCAATTTTGATGAGAGATAATGCATATGAAATGCATTTTGAAATATCACTCCAGGATTTTTTTCGATCACTTCTTGAGTAATATGATAAAATTCTGTTAATATGTTTCTCAGTTCCGTTTCCCTAAACACCCTCGAATTTTTGCAAAAATAATCTGTTATTGAATCAAAAAATGTCATCCCTTTTTCTAATATCGCATAGAACTGTTTCGCTTCATTTTCCCTTTCCATTTTTTCCGATTTTTTACTATTCACATACCCTATTATGAGATATGTAATAATAAAGATTATTTTTCCTTTCCACAAAGAAAAATCGAATAAAAAAACAAATTGATGTCAAATATCACAGGAAGGAAAATTTTGGATTTTTCGGCATAGATACGGACCAAGAACGTGTATATCCTTTCCTTCCCCTCATGATATCAAATAAATTTTCCCAGAAATCATTTTGAACAAAATTAAGTATATTCATTAATTTGTTTGCATCGTGTCGTTTTCCTAATTGAATTAATTTTCTTAGTGTTGAGCCCTTATGGACTTCAGGTGTTCGATATTTATCATCATACTCCTTTATAAATTCTTCCAATTCCTCCAGATATGCCCAAGGTGTATTTTTAATACTTATGAAAAATTTTGTTTTTTTTGATTTTTTCACTTCCAAATTTTTCCCATTATTAAAATAATATATGAAATTCATTACTCTCTCCCATAAAATTCTACTTTTTATGATTAAATTTTGATCAAAAGATGATTTCTTAAGAAGAAAAAAAGGATTTTTTTCAATTGCCCCTTTTCCCTGACAATATTTATAAATTTCACGATTATACAAGCCCATATCTACTTCCTGAATAAAATACATCTGTATCTTAATATCAAACAACATATATACTAAATTTTTAAGTCGATCTTGTGGTAATTGCCAATACGAATACACATCATAGAATTCTACTATCTTCATTCGCAATATAATATTATTAGTAATCATGGAATTTTTAATAAGAGGTGGATCATTGCGATATTTATATTTTAACGCTTCTAATAATTTCCTTTCAAAATCTTCAATTCTTTTTATCATATGGTGATCCCCTTAGAAAATATCTTATTTTTTCTTAGTCAATCTTTGAATTTTCCCATATAAAATAGCAATTATATTATTCTTAAACTATTCCTTCCATATTTTTGCCTTCCATTTTTCGCAATTAGAAAAACCAATAATTTTTTAAAACTGGAAGGGTTTTTCTTCTTGTCTATAATTGCGGTTTTTCAGGATATCCCAATATCACTTCCGATTTTGAAATCCCGAAACTATATACCCTTCCAAGGTCACCGAATTCATATGGTTATCTTTTCATCATATGGACTAATAAAGTAACCTTATGGAAATCAACTGTGGGGAATTTGTCTAGCTTGGTATGATACCTGGTTTGGGACCAGGAGGTCTGGAGTTCAAATCTCTGATTCCCCACCAATTTTCTTTTTATTCGATCTTTTGAAATTGGATAAAATACACCATAAATATTTTTCATAGTAGATGATTTGAGCAAATAAAAGGCATCTTAATGAGAACAATGAAAAAAAAATGTATTTAATATAAGAGGGTAAAATAGAAAAATGAGATCATGTTTTTAGGTGTCGAGACAATGCAGGAAGGATTTTCTTATCATTGGGCCTGAATTTTTGAATAATATATAGATCATCATGAGTACCCTCATAGACAATACGTTGTTCCTGAAACGGGGAGAGCGGAAGATCATGACAATAGTGATGGATCAACTCAGGAAGGGAAAGCTCATATTCCTTCATTAACGGGGCCCAATGATCATATAAATCTTGTCGTGTGCGCATCGGAGTGGTAGCTAGCATCTCTCGCGTGCCTTTAGGAAAATTTCGGTCATCAAGTATGGGATAAAAATAGGGAGTGTCTCGCGTATCAAGCAATAAGACAGGATCCATACCATGAAGACTGTTTATGGGGTTTAATTGTCCCGAAAAGGATTGAAGGCGTGGACAACGGTGATGGGTAATAGGAAGAGTTTTGAGAAGATTATTAGTTAAGGTTAAATCCTTAAGTTCAGGCAAGACTGCGGGAAATCCTTCAAGAGTTAGCAATGAATTATGATCTATTTCCAAATATTCCAATTTCGGAATAGTATGAGGAAAACCAATTAGAGTGGTTAAATGGTTATGATAGCATTTAAATTGAAGTAGATTCGGAAGACAAGGAGGAAGGCCCTTTAAGGATTTAAGAAGAGTATATCGGAGATTTAATAATTTTAATTTTGGAAGTGCTTTAGGAAGCCCGGTCAACGATTGGAGGGGCGTATGCGATATAAATAATCCCATTAAGTTAGATAAAGTGGAGGGGAGATTAATAAGCGATTCCAATTCGCAATCATTAACACTTAAACATACTAAAGAAGTGAAGTGAATAAAAAACGGAGGAAATTTGGTGAGATGGGGGAGGTCATTAAGGAGTAGAAAAGTAATTTTTCCCTTTTCAGAAAAATAGACCGACCGTGAGGGTAAATACAAATCATTACTATTGGAGGCTTCATCAAAATCGGCAAAACGGTCAATATGGGGGAACCATTTCAGCAATAGAGTTTCTTCGGTTTCTGAACAATTTGACTTCTGCATGAGTTTCTATCCTTAGGGAATTATATATTTTAAGGAGTTCTTTAGACTTAGATTTCCTTTGTAAATGAAAAAAAGAAAAAAGAGTATTTAAAGCTATAGCGAAAGAAAAAATTAGGGGAAAGTTAGACCACTATTCAACAGGAAGTAATTCATGAAGATCTTGTAGGCAATATTGTCGCGTTTCCCATTGTCATACCATTCATAATCAGGTGGTAAGTAGGCTAAATTCACAGAAGGATTTAAGAAACGCTGTAAATTTGTATACCATTGCTTCATTTGTAAAACGACGGTCAAGGATCTAGTGGGTCGGTTAAATAATGACATTTGAAAAGGAATAAGGCCTTTACTTTCATCCCATTTTAGAGGTACTTGAACGCTGAAAGAATAATAATCTTTGATCGAACCTTCATTAGTTGTAGGATTTATATAGATTCCGGCCCATTTCATGGCATCTTTGATGGAATATAAGGCATTATCAATACCATGACAGAATATATCTGCTTTATAGATGTTAGCACCAATTTTAAGTTCAAATCTTCGTTTTTCGAGAATATTCCAATTTTCTTCAACGATTTTATGAAGATTGGCCATTTTCGTGGGAAAATCTAAAGTTATTAAACGTTCTCCATTCAATTTCAAATTAGGCTGGGAAAAGATTGTAAATATTTCCAATACCTGCTGATCCGTCCAAATGGGAGACGTATATCCCATCGATTTAGGAATTTGGTGGCGATTGGAGCGAATATCACGAAATATGCTTGAAATCTCTGGATTATTATGTATGTTGAGATACCATAAGCGAATTTTAGAATTTTCTACCATAGAAATAAGACCTAACCCGCGAGTAGTCAGAGCAGCGGCATCAGGAAGTTTCTGAGAGCTATATCCTTTTTTGTATGCAGATGTAGACCCCCATTCATCAATTGTTTCAACTGCAAACAATGCATCAGGAATTAACACAGGATGCCCATCCCGTAACACCTCACGTTGGAGAAGGGAAATAATATCAGGATAGGTATTTTTATGATCTCCTATCCGTTCAGGGGCTTTTTTATACTCAGCATAATTTTGAGTAATAATGGATGTTCTCCTTAAAAGACTGTTTCCGATTCTATAGGTGCTTTCATCCCCCAAAAAATTATTGACCGATGAATCCGCAGAAATAGAAGACAGACTCTCAGCATTTTGAGCCACTTGAGATGTAAGAGCAAGAGCAGCAATGGTTTCTCGGGAATTGCGAAAACCCCGATCTTTGAAATATTGAGGATGCTCAATACCCACAGTAATCCTTCCACTCTTTGGGTTATAGTCACTTATAGCATGTTTTGAATTAGATAGGAGAGGAATATGTGATATTGAGGCTGCATCCATTTGATATTCTGAGGTCAAGCTAATAAAGCCATTCATATTTTCAATAAAATTCTGATTTGGACTAAGATCTACCCATTCAAGATTAGTGTTTGGGTGTGGAGTAATAAAATTACATCTCAAGGCATTTTGTCTATAAGCTTCGACCAATGCTTTTGCATATTCATTCCCCGAAATTCCAAAATGACCTGAAAAGAACTCCAAAAATTTCAGATATTTAGCATTCAACTTCATAAAGCTAGCAAATTGATGAGCACGAATCCCTTCGATTGGATCATAAGCTTGAAAATAGGATGGAATTGCTTCTGCTTCATCAGTAACATCAAAAATATGAATATTTATTCCATCGCCTCCTAAAAGACGGTTAACTGTCTGATAAACTCTTTTTGAAGAATATTGACTAGTAGGTTTATCCAAATCAAAATGTCGAGGAATAATAAGTTCCATAAATGATTGAAATGATTTGATCTCACGTGAAATTGCATTATTTCGACCAGAAATTTTAAATAAATTTTTTGAGAAGGACCATTTCATTATATTTCCATCAGTTTCATCTATATATGAAATTAAAAATTTATTTCTTATAGAGGAATCAGATTGCAATTGATCATCTAATATTTTTCCAATTTCATTCATTATATTTTTAGCAAGTTTAGTAGGAAGATATTTATTAAAATTAGTGCTAAAATAATCTCGGAGATTTATATCAATAATATTCTTAATGTCATTTATAATTGATTCAGATTTTGCATACCTAAATTCAGTCTGCAATCTAGAAAATAAATATTTTAAATTTAAAAATTCTGTAAAAACTTCTTTCCCAATATCTGGAAATTTTGCTCTAGCTGAGTTATCAAGTACATATTCACCACTATATGTATATGAAAATCCTGGTAGAAATCGACTAAACACTTTTCCGAGATTAATCATTTTTGATACTAATTCAGTAGTATCTCTAATATATTTAATAGAATTATCATCATCCTGAGATAATTTCTTGATTTTTTTATTAATTTGATTGAAATTATCAATTGTACTAAATTTATCCATATGGTGAGATAGTCCTTGAACTATAGATTTTAAAACAACTTCCAAACTCATCATTGAATGATAATAACCTTGTAAATATTCAGTAGACGCATCAAGTAAGGGACTGGTTTTAATATTTTTATCATAAGTGATTTGATTAGGAATATCTTCATATTCAAAGAAATCAAGTAATTGGTCAGATGATAAATCAGTGTCTGGATTGGAGTCAAGATCAGAATCAAATTTGATAGTATCTGCAGGATCAATCAAAGTAATTCGCCCACCATCAAGAATCATCCGAAAGATTTGATTAAGGTGAGGGAGAGTAGAAA
>CAYPTZ010000186.1:0-6850 GCA_964413395.1 uncultured archaeon
TACTAAATCATTAACAGTCAAAATGTTTTTTTCATTTAATTTGCTAATGAATCCTGAAGCTAAGCCTTGGATTATTTTTGGCACAAGATTAATATCTTTCTTTGTAGTTTGAGGAGGAGATTTAGGTGAGGGAGTTGGAGGAATCTCACCGATATGTTCTACATAGTATTTATTAATTTCTGAAGAAAGATCAAAATAGAGAAGGCAGATGTTCATTATGGAGTTTAAATGATTTTCATCAGGATTAATTTCAGCTAATTTCAACAACGCAAAGAAACTTTTAATTAGAAACGTAGGAACAGATTTCCATTTAATCCTCTCCAAAGCATTTTGATTAATAAGTATTTGTTCATGTTCTCTTGAAAAAGGATTCTTATTATCAAAGCTACCAATTAAAAGATATATTGCTTCCGAATTTGGATTATGGTGTAAATAGCTAAGCACTTGATCTAAACCGTGTTGATCAATTTTTGCATTTTTATCTGAGAATTTCAATTCCAATCCTATCTTAAATCCATCTTGAAAACTTAATTGTCCATCAATTTGTCTATTTTTATCTGCATCAAACATAGACCGATGTGAAGAAGGATTGTTGCTAAATTCTACTCCAGTCAAAGATTTCCCAAGCATTTTAAATATTTTTTTTTTGAAAACACTGTCAAATAACCCACCGTATTTAATTGGATTTAATTTTTGATTGAAATTAGTTGCTTGGTGTCTAATTTCACTTTCAATAACAATAAAATGTGCTATTTTCGAGATGAAATTTCCGATTAGATTTCTTGGAATGGTATCATTCTCAGATGTGTGAAGAATAAAACTATGATAATCACTGAATAATGAATAAAGGTCGTTTTTATATTTAGAAAATACCTTTAAAAGCTTATTTGCCATTAAATCCCTCTCGTAGAGAGAATAACCAGTTAAAGTATGAGTTATTGTCCTTCCATGAGCTTGAAATATACGTGATGCAAAAGCATTACCTTGATCTTTAGCTTGAAGAAACAATCCATAACTAGATTTTGTTGCCCCAAAAATCCATATTTTTCTTAAGCGAGATATATCATAGATATTCTTAAAAATTTCAAAAACTTGTTCTAAAACAAAATTTCCTTCTATTATTGATAGGACATCTAATTCATCAATTAAAAATGCCACTGGAATATCACAATTTGCGAATAATTCTAATAGTTTATTTAGTTTGTTTGTTGGGGCAAATCCTTCTTTGGGTCTTACTTTGAAGAAATTCAATTCAACTGCAAATGTTTCTAATATGTCTTCTAATTGAGATCTTTCATTTTCGTCAATATTTCCTTTCTGGAAAATTCCTCCAGCTAATCCATAAAAGATTCTCCTTAAAAATTCTAAAGAACTAGCACTATTAGACAAATCTAAATAAATTGGTACGACGCCTTCTTCTTTAGCATATTCGTAGACAGTTTTCAATACAGTTGTTTTGCCCATCCCCCTCTCTCCAATAATAAAATGTGTCTCTTGGATTGATTTTTTGTCGCAGATTTTCTTCATATCTTTTTGGATCGTGCCTAATATGTTTAATCTGTCAAAATAGACTGCTGGAAGATAATTTCCTGAAGGCACTTGTCCACTTTCAAATGCATTCCATATTATTGTGCAATCGTCGCTGTTTAATTGATCTAGAGTTTTCATGGTTTACTCATCCTCCTGAAATCCAATCTAAATTCGAAGTTATTGTATTTTTGTATTCAGGGAAAGATATTGTAATAAAATATCGAGGTTGATGGGAAATTCTATCTCCCTCAAATGATATAACCCCATTTGATTCCAAGTCTTTATTTTGAATGATTTCTGGGGATAAATTATAATATTTCAAATTTGAAATTAATTCTTTAGTTAAAATTGTAATTGAACTTAAAGAATCAATAAGATGGAATGGATTTTGTTTTATACATAGAGTAAGCAAAGAAATACAATAAATTATCGATTGCTTTGTCCAAGTTTCAAATGGTTCAGTAAAAAAAAGAGAAAAACTACTAATAAAATTACCCTTTTGTATGTTATAAGAGTCAAAACCTGAGAATTTCATTGATCTGAAATTTTTAGATGTAAGTCCTGATATTGGTTTTTTATTTGATAAATTCTTTGTTTGAATTATGTTATTGTATATTTTGGATATAAGATATAGCAATTCAGGAATAACAATACAATTTATGATAAATATTTCTCCAAATTTTGATATTTCATATTTAAAACTAGATTTATATTTCTTAATTCTGTTAATCGCTCCAACTTTCCATAATATTTGAAGAATCAATGATTTTCTTTTACCTTTTATATCATATGCAGTAAATTTTTTTTTGACTTTATTGATTTGCTTTAGTATACTTACTATTGGATGGTTGAAATACATAAGGTTAATAAATAGTTATGTGAATCTGTATTTAATATTTTACATGTTAGTATTCAACAAATCAAATCTAATTTTGCTTTTTCTTGTCAATAAATCGAAAAGTGTACAAGGAAGATATTATCAGTTTCCTAATATAGAAAGAATTCTGGATCTTAGTTGATCTTGTAGGAAATCCAGAAATACATACCGATAACCTATGAAACAATAAAACAAGATAAACAAAATACATAATATCTTATTTTGTTGAAGATCATTTTTATTAGCTTTCTCATGTAGAAATGACAAAAAAGATAAAAATCATATCAATCAAAGCGATCTTGAACTTGTGGATGAATATAAATTAAATTTCCAGAAGTTTCAGGAAATAGATCTTACACTTGTGATGTTTTAGTTATACATGATTTTCATCAGAATGTATCTAAAGAAGTGAGAACTTAAGCAATATCAGAACGGATCGATGTCATTCAACCCTGTAAAAATTGATTTGTAGAATAGTTATTTTAGACAATATGGTAAAACCATCATCTCCAAGATTGAAATTAAGGATAATGAAAATTAAAAAGAATGATACTACATTTTTTTATTCATTTTTTGCTTTTTTGTCATTTCATTTTCTATTTCCACAAATGTAAAAATTAAAAAAAATGTGTGAAATTAATTTTTTTTATGGCTTGATTTGAATTCAACTAAAATAATTATAACGTTCTACTAACATTATAATTTCTAAACGTTCGAATTTATGCAAAATGTTCCCTATTTCTGTGATAGAAAAGATTTTTTAAATGATGAATTTTTTACAAATGTGTATATATAGGAATTAATGATAGAAATTTAATTTAAATCAGTGATTAACTTGAAGCTTGAGGATTCATTTAAAAAATTACATAGTTTTATAAAGATTAGTCAAAATCCATTTAGCTTATTAAAAAAACTAACTTATCCTTTTGGTTTAAAAGAATATATTAAAAGTTTTCAATTTCGGCATCAATATATGCGCAATTGGAAGGAAAAAGGAAATTTACCATTTAGATCCAATTTTTCTAAAGGATTCTATGCTGAAACTTCATTAAAATTTAGATCAGGATTTGAATTATTAAAAAAATCTCAGGATTCTATAGGGGTAAATCCAATTTTAGCTTATTATGGTATAAATCAAATATTTTCTGCTATAATTGATATATGTTTTGATGGAATTTATAAATCAAGAGGTCATGGTATAAAAAATCAACCAAAATTAACAAATGATCAAATTGAATGGAATTTAATATTAGATAAGACAAAAAATGGTTTTTTTAGAAAACTTGTATTATTATTAGATTGTATGGGAGAAAATTCTGAGCTAATTAGTTTCATCTTTTTTAATAAGAATGATTCTAACAAATTGGTAAATGATATATTGATCAATCAAGGAAATAAATCAATTACTATAGATTTGATCAAATTAAATAGTAATTATTGGAAATCTAGACATAATTCATCAAATTATGATTATGTTGATCAGATATTGTTTAGATATCTAAATTTATTTGCATTCTGTTCTGCACTCCGATATAATCCTAATATATGGTTAATTTTACAAGAGGGAACCCACCAAATATATAATACTTATAAAGATTTAGATGATAAGATAATTTTTGATGTATTGTGGTTATTAGAAAAGATGAAAATACCTTATGGGAAACCAGGTTTTCTTTTTGATTATAATGATTTCAGACCAAATTTAATGTCTTTTTAAAAGGATAATTTATTCTCTGCTGAAGAAGGATCTTTTTGGATTAAATTTATTTAAAAAATATTATTGATATGTTAAAAACATTGAAAAAAAGATTTAATATCGTTTTATATATAGAGATTTTTTCCATAACAACATACTTATTCCAAGAATAGACACAAAACTGAACCAAAGTGTGGAATAACTTGAAATGTTGAAATTTGCATTACCATTAGTAATATCATTATTATCAAGTATCACACTGATACTTAAAATATTAGATGAAGCATTTCCTAAAGGATTAGAATAGATTGCGCCAATATAATAAGTCCCATTTTCCAGCCCTGTAAAATGATAACGATTTATCATTCCAGGAGTAATCTCTTCTATTTGATAAGAATTAAAAGTTATCTCAAATATACTTCCTGTTTCTAGATCATTAGTGGTAAAACGAGTTGATGAAATGTAGAGAGTTATAATTTCTGCATTTGGAAAAATTTCTTGAGCAATTTCTATATCTACATTATTTACTTTAAGAGGAAGTTCAATATTATCATCCAATGAAATTATAAACGGTTCTGGAATATTCCATTGTTGTTCAAGATCTTCTAAAACAATAATTTCTTTACAAGTACTGTTAAAATCCCCATCATTATCCCAAATACTTAAATTGACAAGATAAGTTCCAATTGTGGTGTATTGATGAATTGGATTCTGCTCCGAACTGGTGGATGTTCCATCTCCAAAATCCCATTTGTATAGTAAAGGATGATCTCCAAATTCTGATGTATCAGTAAAATTTATGCAATTTCCTTCATAAATAATAGAACAATTACAAGAAAAGTCTGCAAATGGAATATTATCACTTACTTGGATTGATATTATTGTTGAATTGAAGTATGCAAGTTCATCCCAAATACTTAAATTGACAAGATAAGTTCCAATTGTGGTGTATTGATGAATTGGATTCTGCTCCGAACTGGCGGATGTTCCATCTCCAAAATCCCAATTATATGTGACAATTAAATTTTGTGAAATTGTCATGTCATAAAATTGAATATATTCATTTTCAAAAATATTACTTGAATTAAAAGCAATATAAACATCAGGGGTTAATATAAATTCCTTCTCTTCAAAATCAGAAAATCCATCATTATCTGAATCAACGAGAGAAGGATTGGTACCATATATATATTCTTCTAAATTTGTTAATTCATCACCATCCAAATCTAAGTTTGAATCATTAAACAATGATGTTAGATTATATGATTCTTCCCATAAATCCGGCATCCCATCAATATCTCTATCTTTCATATATTTTAAGAGTAAAAATCCCATGTCCATATCGACACTTCCAGTAATATAAATATTTTCGTATTTATCAAATATTATTGCTTCAGCTTCATCTCCCATAGAATATTCGCTAGATCTCCATAATGTAGATGAAATAATGTTGCCTGTCTGATTTAAACTAATAAGGAATAAATCTGTATCTGAACTCAAACTATTAGTCTCACCAATTGCATAAATTTGCCCTTGTTTTGAAACAATGATATCATTACAATATGCAGCATAATTTCCTTCCCAATAAGTACTCCATATATAATTACCAGTAGAGTCAAATTTAAGAATAATAGCATTACGACTTCCTGATCCATAACTATCAGTTTGACCACCAATATATATATTATCTTCATTATCAGTTGTGATTGTATATGCTCCATCATAACTAGTACCTCCCCAAAATTCTTCTACTATTAGAGTTCCTTCAGGATTATATTTTAATAATGCAATATCTCCTCCAATTCCATAGCTATTTGTTTGACAAGCAATTATCGCATTATCTTCATTATCAATAGTGAGATCCATGCTATATCTTCCTTCATAATTTGATCCTCCCCATATTTGGTCCCACATTTTGGTTCCTTCTTGAGTATACTTTATAATCACAATATTGGTGGAACCCAAATCGGCTCCACAATAACCAGCAACATATATATTGTTATAAGAATCAATCGTTATACCTTTTGGTATTGCTCGTGCAATTTCATCCCAAGTTTGAATCCAAATAATCTCTCCTATTTCTGATAATTTAATTAATGTTATTTTTTCATTTCCTTCTGTCCCAATAGCATAAATAAAATCATTAGAATCAACTGCAATTCCATATCCTACATCATCTGAACCTTTCCCCCAAGTAATATTCCATAAAATTTGCCCTTGAGAATTATATTTTGCAATTATCCAATCATTTGAACCATAATATCCATCACATGTATAACCTATTTGGTATATATTACTAGATGAATCTATAGCAATATCATTGCTTCCCCCTGTATCAATAGGAACCCACGTTTTTTCAAATGATAAATTATAGGGTGAATTGAATGAGAGAGGATCTGTTTTTAAACAATATATTTCTTCTCCATCTGATGATCCATCTCCATCTGTATCATTTAACATAGAATTTTGGTTTAAAGAGATAAAATTCTCAGTGCTAGAATAAAGAAGTGAAATATTAGATAGAAAAATTTCTTGTCCCCAATAGGATGACCATCCATCATTATAGCCGACAATAATATTATAGTTGGAAGAAGCATTTAAGTTTCCAATTGCAGGATTTTTTCGATGATGCCAAACATCTAAAGATGCTGAATATCGTTCAAGAGCATCCCATATGTATACTAAAGTACTCCAATTTTCATTATAAATCCAAATTCTGAACTGGCAAGAAAACTCGGCGCAAAAAT
>CAYPTZ010000187.1:0-6841 GCA_964413395.1 uncultured archaeon
CTTTTCCACTCGACTTCTACCTGAAAGGGTTTCAGAAAGTGCATTTTTTTTTAGCTTGACATTAAATCTGATGGCTAAAATCCCATCCAATTGCACAGCAAAATTCGCAGCCAATGAAAAAGCAAAGTGATATAATCTTATTACAACAAAATAATAAAGAACTCCAAAGAAGAAAAAGACAAGAAAAATGGCAAAATTATTAAGAAACGCAACCCACCCTGCATCACTGTTATTGTAAGAACTTATAGATAGGTTCCAACTGACTGCCAATGCCCATAAGCCAATAATAAATCCATTTATCCATATATTTAACCGCTGACCCTTTTTATCTTTTGATTTGTTGATATCTCTAAATGCATATGAAGTGGTAAGCGGATTAATGATTTTAATTAATCTTTTAAAGACATTATCAGGTTTATAAATGCGTTCTGTTGGTCTTCGAAATAATGGAATTGCTTCAATTCTTTCAACTTTTAATTGGTATTCACAGTTATCGCAGATATAGGTATCTAGGTCAGATTCATGACCACAACTTGGACATCTCGCCATATTTTTTCACAATTGAATGTTATTCATAAATTTTCTTTTAGAAATTCTTAATAGATCAGAGAAAGATATTGATATATTAATTTATGGACTTTTTTTCCTAAAAAAGCTAGTAAACTTTCAAAAAAAAAAAAAAAAAGAATCTTTTTGAATTTAAGGACAATATTAATGTTGGTCCAAATTTGAACAAAACAATAATTATTATTCGATATATTCAAAAATATAATCATTATTTTGTTTTTCAATTTTCCACTTTCTAGGAATGATTTGTTGAATTAAATTTAAATTGGTTTCAAAATGGGATGAAATATTATTGAGACGAAATTTTGAGTTCTCTTCTACAAGACTCAGAAAAGGAATGATTTGATCAGAAGTATATTCATCAATTGTGAAATTAGAACTCAGAATGGAGTTGATTGACAAAGCAACTTTTTTACCAATTTTTTCAGATGATATTCCTCGTTCTCCCAGAATTGTTCCTGTACCTAGAATAATAGCATTAGAATAATTACACCACATATCAATGCCAACACCTACAGACAAACAATTATGATATTTCGTAATTATCTTGATTTCTATACCTCTACTTAGATGAGGATCTACTAAATTTTTAATACTTGAACTTATTCGTTCAGCAACATTAGATTTTTTTAAATTCTCATCAATATGGATTATCCCTTGGATCGATTCCAATTCACCTCTTTCCTCTTTATAATAAGGGTTATAATCTAATCTTGAATTTGCAGATTTTATTTGGATTATAGCCTCTGCACCACCTTTTGGATAAAATCCATGTTTTAATACATTAATATTAACTAGATATCCCAAATTTTTAAAAATTTGATATGTAACATTATTAAGAAATTCAGTACCAGGAGCATATTTACCATATGTCCCTCCTCCATATACATGAAATTCAAATTCTCGTTTAGAAGTACTAGGATCAATTAATGCATTATGTAAAGTTTGAGTCAGTAAACCAATATTTCCTGCAGTTCTTATGTGGATGTCTAATTTGTCTTTCCAAGATTTTCCAGGAGTCAATTCAACTTCAGTTGATCCAACCTGAAGTTGATTACTACAACCACCTGCTAATTCAGTTAGAGTTTGAATGCCTACTAAATGTTGAAGCCGTAATCCAGGTTGTTTGCGATTTTTTCTAATGTTATTAATAATTAATGTTTTATTTTTTATAAAAGCCAACCCAGCAGAAACTCTTAAAATAGAACCTCCACCCTCTCCAGTGGATCCATCTATAATTATTGGTTTTGACATATATTTTCACTATGTTTGAATGTTTTCATCAAAAATATGTAATCAATTTCACACAATATCTTCTTTGGGGTTATTTTGATTTTTTAAGACTTTAATAAGTAGAGTGAAAGCTTTCTTGGTAGTTGCTAATTTTATTTCTTCTCTATTTCCAGAAAAATGAAATTCTTTAATTATTTTTGTATAACCTTCATATATCATTTCTATTCCAATAAACACTAATCCTGACTTTTTTCCTTCAAATTGATTTTTCCCAGCAATTCCAGTTATGGATAAATTGATATCAGCATTTATTTTATCATGCAATCCATCTAATAACGCTTCAGTCACTTCATATGAGACTGTTCCATGCTTTTCCATCAGAAGCTCATTGACATTTAGCATTTGAGATTTAATTTTTTGAGAATAACATATAATTCCCCCGAGAAAAGATTGAGAAGAGTTTTCAATATTAGTTAAACTATTTGAAATATAACCTCCTGTAGCACTTTCAGCGACAGCAAGAGTTAAATTCTTTGATTTTAGCAAATCTAATAATAATTTTGCAATTTCTTTTATATTCAAATTAGCTAAATTCTCTTCCATATTTATAAAAAGTATTGAATTTTGATAAATTTAATTGTCTTTTAGAGAATATTCAATAAAGATGATGAAATGATGGAAAAACGTGAATTAAGTATGATTTGATTCAAGATTCTTAGTATTAATAGTGATAATTCTTTCACTCCCCTTTATTTCATCAATATATTTTTTTACATAAAGTGGAACAAATTTGCTTATAGAGACACAATTCACAAGTTTATTTCTTATTTCTGTTCCATTAAAAAGCGAAAAATTATATTTATTCATTTCTCCAATTTTAAAACCTTTCTCTAAAAAGATTTGACGAATATATTCATTATTTGAATAGAAAATATCAACTTTTTCTAATATTTCAATTGATTTTTTAATCCATTTATCAATATTGTGCATATCAGGAATAGGATATATTCTAACATGAGATGAATCAACCCCAACTTCCTCTAGTGAACCTACTATCATTTTTTTTCTCTCTTCAAATGAAAAAGGATTATTTTTTGTAAAACTGTATTGAGATGAACCAATTCCTATCTTGAGAAATTTTACTTTATCTAAAATATGAAGAATTAATTTAAGATGTCCATTATGAAAAGGTTGAAATCGACCAATTATACTACCAATGTTAAAATTTGTCGGATCATCGTTTGATATTATCAATTTTTCTTCTAAAATTATTTTTTCATATAATTTTTCATTAATAATTCTTGACCAATAGGGAATATTTACTTCCCAAAAATTACCTGCTAATAATAATTCTTCTAATTGAGGTAAAGTCCTAAAACCAGAATCGGAATCTACTTCCATTAAGTTTGGTTTACATTTATCCTCAACAATGGCAATGAAATTATAGACTAATTCAGCAGATTTCTCTCGATTATGTTCAATCTGAAAATCTAATAACCTTCCATAAATTACAGAAGTTCCCATTTCTTCAGATAATTCCCGCCAAGCATTTTCTATAATATGTTCGAAAGAAAAATTTGGTTGATACGATACATGCCCGGATGCAGAATCAATAAACAAACCAGGCCAACGATTTCTACTCCAAGATCTTTTTTGAATAAGAAATTTAATATCATGAGTAAATGCATAAACCCTGACAATAATAATTGGAATGCCTTTCTTATATGCTTCTCTTCTCGTTAGAGGAAAAACTAAAGATGATAATTTTCCAGTATGGATTTTATGTATGTCTTGTTCATGAAAGCAAGCGATAATTTCATCAGAATCATTATCATTAGTAATATTTTTCATTTTATTGCACAATGTTTTGATATAAA
This sequence comes from uncultured archaeon, assembly GCA_964413395.1. Taxonomy (GTDB): domain Archaea; phylum Asgardarchaeota; class Lokiarchaeia; order Sigyniarchaeales; family Promethearchaeaceae; genus Lokiarchaeum. The sequence goes on from CAYPTZ010000187.1 coordinate 3,678, forward strand.
TTTTTAGAAAATTACCATAGAGTTATTTGAAAACTATCTTTGAGTTTTGCATTCACCTTTATATCAGCTCTACGTTGATTTTGACAAATTTCAATAAATCCACTTGATCCTTCAACCAATAAAATTTCATTATTGTCATTTCCTTGGAATATTGAACTAAAGCTTACAGAATAATGGTCATTTTCGTTAATAATTAAATGAAATTGTTTTGATGCTCTATTTATAATCAATTTTTTAAATTCAATTATTGATAAATTTGTGATAATATTGCCAAAATCATCAATATATTGAATAAATCCAGAAATTGAAGTATTGTTGTTTGAAATTATTGAATTGGTAGGAAAAATTACATCCAATTCTTGTTTTGGTTCACCAATACTAAATATATCTAATCCATTTGATAAATGTGCCGCAACAGGCATCATTATATCCCTACCATGAAAGGTATGTGATATAGATATCAATTCTTCGATATTTTTTGTATTTTCTAATGAATCAATATAATTTGGATTAAAGAATTCAATTTCTGTAATTTTAAGTATTAGTTTTATTAATTTATTATTTGCAAAATATGAAAAAATACCATTATCTGGACCGATTAAAATAATATCGTCGATAATTTGAATTGCTACAAGATCTCTATTTGATCCTACTCCTGGATCAACCACACATACAACTAATGAATTTTTTGGTAAACTATTGTACACAGTAGATAATATGTATGAAGCTTCAACTACTGAAAATGGAGTAATAGAATGTGATATATCAATAAATTTTAGATCAGGATTAATTCTAAGTGCAACCCCTTTCATTTCAGCAATATAATGCTGCCCTCTAAAACCAAAATCGGTAATAATAGATATCATTGACATTATAAATCACAATATAAAATACATAATTATAAAAAAATTTCTACTTAAAAAAGAATTAGAAGTTCAAAAATAATATTCATGACAAAAAATTTGATGATAATTATTTTTTTTTCTTAAATTTTTTTTCAACATTTACATATTCTGCCAAAACTTTAGCTTTTAGACCATATTCTTCCGCACTTAACGAATCCATTAATTCTTCTGAGACTTCTGCAGCTAATTTAAAACCTAATTGTGCTTTAGTAAAATTATCATTTCGTAAGTGGTTTAGTGCTTTATTGAGATATTCATCCCGTTTTTTAACAAGGGAAGGGGTTTTCCGAGCCAAATGAATTTTAGCACTATACATTTTTACCAAAGCTTTTTCTTCAAGCATTTCAGCATATTTTTTTGCATTACTATATTCTTTTTCGGCTTTGTCAAAATCACGCTGTTTTAAGGCATTTTCTGCATTTTCATGAGCTTGGTATAGTTTTTGAGGAATTTTTTTCATTTTTTCTAAAAGATGATTAGCTTCCTCAAATTTTCCCTTTTTATTAAGAGATTTTATTTTATCAGTCAAACGTTTTTCAACATCTTTTTGATCTAAAATTACTTGAGGTTGTTCAAAGAATTTGCTATACTGCTGTTCAAGCAAAATAATAAGATCATCGTTAGATTTTTCTCTATATTCACAGAATTTTTCAACAAACATTTTTACTGCGTCTTTATGAAGTGTTGATTCGATCTCTTTTTCTAAAATTACTCCTGCGATTATTTCTACAAATCTTCTTTTTACTTCTATCTGCTTTTTATAGGATAATAATTGAATATTAGGAAGTATTGTCAACACATAAGTTTTATCCGAATGACCTGTTCGAATTCGTAAAAGTTCATTTGCTCCAATTTTAATTTCAGATCCTTCCGGAGTCAGATAAACAGCTTTTCGTGAGATTTCTGCTTTATCAACAACAAAAAAGAAACTACCAAGTGCCATAATATATTTAAAGATTTCACTCATATATACATTTTTTTTTTTTGAAGAACAACACAATTAAAAAATTCTTAGATTTTCATAAAATAATTCCTTAGTATTGTTATATATATATTTTTTATTCAATATATTAAAAATTAATATAAAAAGGAATTAATTTGAAAACTATAATCGAGATTCCTTGGTAAAATATGTAGTTTTATTAGATTTTATGTGATTATTTGATAAAAGAGTAATATTATATAATGCTTTTGGATCTTTAGGATTAATATTAAGAGCTTTTCTGTAAGCTTGCTCTGCAGCCTCAAATTCAAGTCCCTGTTCTAAAATATACCCTAAATTATTCCATGCTTTTCCATCCGCAGGATCTAATTCAATTACTTTTCTAAATGCTAATTCAGCTTCAATAAATTTTTCTTTACTAATTTGGAGCACTCCTAGATTATACCACATCTTAAGATTTTCAGGTTCGATTCCAATAGCTTTAATATAAGCTTTTTCTGCAAAATCTAAATTATGTTTTTCTTGAAAAAGAATATTACCATAATTATACCAAGCCTTACTATTATTTGGGTCAATTTGGACCGTTCTTTTATACCCTTTTATTGCTTGATCAATATCTCCCTTTTCTTTTAGAAGATTACTTAAATTGAACCATGCTTCTCCGTTATTAGGATCGATATTAATAGCATGTTGATATGCATTTTCAGCGGCTTCGAATTTTCCATCTTTATTTAGTTCTAAACCTTTAAGATTCCAATATTCTACCTTTTCTGGAGAATTATTTTGCCGAATTTGCAAATGATTACCATTATTTTCATTATTATTATTATGAAGATTCATTTTGAGCACAACTATATCCTTTTTTCGAAATAATATTACCTTTTTTGATCAATTTCAAAAAAAAAAGTTCTTGAATAATTTTAGGATAATTAGATATTTAAAGGGAAGTGGAATAAAAATGGTCACTTATTATAAATGAAAAAAGTTAAAAAAATTACTTTGCTGGCAATGCAATATCTTTTTTAGCCAGTTTAATGCCTTTTGCTTGGCCAAGTATTTGGCGAAGAGACTGAATAATTGATAGCATTTGAGCCATATAGAGATTTTCACTTAGTGAAACATTAATATTCTTAATTTTCTTCACTGCTTCAATTTGTTCTTTCCCAATATTTTCAAGAGATTTCTCATTATAAAGGGTTTTTACTTCATTATCAAAATGTTGTTTGATTTCTTCAAGAGATTCTTTAGTATTTGCTCGTCCTTTTTTAATTACTTCAATAATCAACCGCATATTTTCGTTGACTGAAGCTAACGAT
>CAYPTZ010000188.1:0-6835 GCA_964413395.1 uncultured archaeon
TATAGAACCGATGGGCGTGCATAATTCAAAAAATTACGAGATAAAAGAGTTCCATATACTCACAATCCCGATTTATGGAAGTAATACTTATTTCATTTTTCCTTTTTTTTTTATTCCTGATAAAATAGTGAAAACATTTTTTTTTTATTTTAAATGAGATTACCAGTTAGTTATTCTTGAGTATTAGTATTAATTTCAAAAATGAAGAAAAAATGTTCAAGATTATAGAAAATCCCGATTTTAATCGTCCTAAATTAATAAATTTAGAAAATAATACATGTCATAATGGGGAAAGAAGATAATTTACTTGAAATTCGAGATATTTTTACTGAAACGAGCGATTCCCCAATTGATCGGCAGTTTTTTACCTGAAGATATCTTTCTTTTAAAGGAATTAAATGCTTTAGTGAACTGTAGAAATCCTCTTGTAAAATTAACCGAATTATATCTTCAGGGTATGATTCACAATGGTTGGCAATCTTATCGAAACTAAAGTTTAAGGATGAGAATTTACCATCAAAAATTATCGCAATTTTGATATGAAATGCGAGTTATTAACCAAGAAGAATGGGAATTTATCCAGTCAAGTCATGAAAATGTAAAATATTTAAATAGAAAAAAAGGAGGTTATTCTTTGAGTAATAATTATAATTTCAAGATAAGGAAAAAGAGATAAAAAAAAAAAGAAAATAGGTTCTTATTAGTTTTTAGAAAGTAATAAAAAACCACAAAAATAAACCTAAGCTTATCAAGAAAATAGATATAAAATTCCATAAAGCTTTTTTATAATTTCCATATACTGTTCCTGAACCATCAAGAACTTTAATCCTATGAACTTGAATATAAGGGGTTGGTCCCCTTCGATACCATCCAACTACTTCAATAGGTTTATCTTTTAATTTTTCTATTTTAAATATTCCAAAAAGGAAATTTAGAAGACCAAATCCAAAATCATAATCTATATACATAATACCATATTCATCTTGAATTACTAAATCTTCAGAATAAAATAATCCTGGCACTCCTCTTCCAATAATTGTTCCTTTTGTGATTGTTGGAACTGGACGAATAGGACTCACTCGTATTGTTCCAATAAGATTAGTAATGTTATGTTCTGAAAAGTCTCCATTATATTTGAATGAATTTTGAAGTAATTGAAAAATTCCAGCGATTACTAAGCTAAATACAAGAAAAGATCCAATACTATTGAATACAGGTGAAAAGCTCGTAAAATCAAAATCACCAATGATCAATCCCACTCCTATTAAAATCCATGTCCAAAAGAGAATTTTTGGTAAGAACCATATGAGCAATTCAGTCAAAAATTCATCTATTCCTGATTTTCCCATTTGTTTTTCAAATTCTGTCTTTGATGAAGATAAATCAATAGCGGGGGTTTTTTTAAACTCTCTAAAGCTTAAATAACTTAATTCTTTAATCCTTTTCGCAGGTAATGGATGAGTTGATAACACTTCTGATAGCTTTGCCCAAGGTTGGTAAAGATCCCATGCACAAGCTTTTGCAATTAGATTTTCATCAATTTCTCCTTTACCATTAGTTGAGGCATAGGCTAATTGTTTTGCAGAATTTTTATCAAATATTCCCAATGCTTGGGCAAATTGACTCCTATCTGTTTTTCTTTTTCCTACAACTTCTTTTGGTTCTGCTAAAATTCCATAAGCGATTTTTACTAGGGCTGTTGCTAAAGAATTTGGATCTTCTGTTTCTTTTGCCGAGAATTCATCTGCATAATATTCACGAAGTCGGCTAATAAAAAGAGATAAAAAGAATCCGACTATGTACATAATAAAACTGACTGTCGCTATTATTGCTTTACCTGCCATATATGCTCCTACTGCAGGGGCTGCATCATCGCTATTACCTGCAATTTCTTTATCATATTTGAAGGATTCAACGAGAATTCTAAAAATAGAATAAAATAATACTGGAATGGCGCTAACAAATGTCATTACTATAAAATCATTATGTTGAATATGCCCTAATTCATGTGCCACAACAGCTCTTTGTTCATTTTTATTTAATAAATTTAAAATACCTTCTGTTATAACTAATTTTGCCGTTTTTCGAGACCATCCAAAAGTAAAAGCATTTGGAGTCCCTCCATGAATTACGCCGAATTTAGGTAACGGAATGTTATATTTTTCGCAAACTTGTTGAATTAATCTTGCAATATGTGGATCGTGTTCTTCTAAGGCATGGTATTCTATCCAATCTATGGCAAAAATCCAATTAATAATTAATGGTGAGATTAGATATTGAATGAAAATAATTCCACACACAAATATTAGCATTACATATAATTCAGTAGTGGCACCAAATGCTAAATTATCAATTAACAATACCAAGGCAAAAACCATACCAAAAAGAAAACTAATTGAAATTGTCGATCTGAATTTGTATCCCATTTTAACTCTATTACAAATATTAGTTTAATTTCTATTTATAATATTGGATAAAATGTAGTGTAAAAAAAGGTTAATAGCTAGATTTTGCATTATAATAGTAATTCAATTGTTGTTCTAAAAATTTTTCATCCACAGATAAAATTCCCAATCCTTGTCCAGTTTCTTCGTTACCAATGTCATTTTTATTTGTTTCAGGGCGTAATCTGAGAAATTTAGATCTACCTATATTTTTTCCATCATATGTGGAAGTACTAAATAGAGAAATTAACCTATTTTCCCAGAGTAAATTATATCCTTCAAAAAATTTTTCATGACCTCGAATTAAGATATCATAGTTGTTTAGTTCCATAAATTGAGTAAATGCTTTTTTACTAAATCGAGGTCTTCCAGTTCGTGGTGTTGCAGCAACTCCTTCAGATAAATTGAATGGATCTGGATCCGACCATAAAATAGTTTGGGAAAGAGTATCCATATCATAATGTTCAATATGTTCATTATTCAGTTTAGGTTCTATTTGATCCAAATTAATTGGTGAATAATTATTTAAATCAAAAGGTATTCCTCCATGCAAAGCTAATATTCGTTTATTTCCGACTTTAGATTTAATTCCTAAAGGAAGTTTACTAAATAATTCATTTACTTGATCCCAAATTGGTGAAAAATATTCTTTTGTGCCTGCTTTTTCAAATAAATGTTGAGAAAATCCATATCTACTGCAAACTGATGAATCTTCATGATTTCCTCTTAATAAAAAAACATTATCTGGAAATAATAACCAAAAAGATATGATAAATGCGAGATTTTGTAAATCAAAAGGATTTCGATCAACATAATCGCCCAACCAAATGATTTTTATATTTGGATTTATCTGGATTACTTTTATCAAATAATCAATTATTATATATGTATCAATAAAACTTCCATGAGTATCACCCACATAATAGTATGTCCAATCAGGGGTATTTTCATCTTTAACAATTTTTGAATAAATACCATTTTTATATTTATGATCAAGCATGATTAAACCTGTTGTAAATAACGAATTGTAATTTTCCAATAGATCTAAGGGTTCTGATGTAAAAAATTCTGCCCCTTTAGCAAAATATTTAAAGAACCATTGGAATACGTATTCTGGAATTTCTTGTTTAGCTAAAAGATATAGTTTATCTCTTAATGGGTTTGATGGGTTATTTTCTATCAGATTACTCATTGATTACACTTCTTGTTTTAAAATTTTAAATAAAATACGATATGTTTTTCCATCTGGAGCTAAGAAAGGGACTTCTATAGTTGTAGTATTTAGATTTGCTTCTGATAATTCTACACAAACATTATCTAATCCTTTAATTGGTATATTATTATAAATTTGTTGATTAGTTGACGTGAGATTGCTTATATAAGTTCCCATTTTTGAATATAAATCACGTATAAAGGCATTGTTTTCATTAATAAATATTTCAAATGAGAATTTTCCTTGATCTAAGGGAATTAAAGCATTATAAATATGACCATCCATAATGTGATCTCGTCCTGCATGAATGATCTCATCTCTACCTAATTGAATTATTTTATTTTCTGGTATTGGAATGTGGCATGAATTATAATCGCAAATTAAATAATATTGATGAGTGTTATTTTTTTTTTTTATTCCAATATTCATTTTTTCATTAGTATTTTTTAAAAGATAAGTCATTGCATCATAGACTTTGACCATATTTTCCATCCGGTCAGCAGGCTCATATTGGGTCATAAATTCTACTAACTTTGTAAAATTAAGATCTAAATTAGGATTAAAATCTCCTGGATGCAAAACAAAATCTTCATTTGTTGCTGCTGTACTTGCATAATGGCCTCCACTGAATAAATAGAACATTATATGTCCCAACATATAAATATCTGTTGCAGCAATTGGTTGAAATCCTGCCATCACTTCTGGAGGTGTTCCTCGATTACGTATTCCTGTTGCTTCTGGTGCTGCAGATATATAATAGGGTTTTCTAGGTTTTAGCATTTTTTCTAAATCAATTTCTTTTGCCACACCCCAGTCAATTATAATTGGAATAATATCTTCCTCAGAATATCGATCTTTTTTGATTATCATTATATTTTGAACAGTTAAATCACGATGAACTATTCCTTTTTGATGAACATAATACATATGTCGTGCTATTGGCATTAAAATTTGCTCTAAAAAAATTTTATAGGCTTTATAATTTAATTGATTTAAATTCTGGAATTTTTCAGTATACCATTGATCTAAACCTTTTCCTTCAATATATTCGAGTAATATATAATATTCTGGGATTTTAAATTGCTCAAATTTCAAGGTTCCAATAAAATGCATTGATTTTTCTGGGGAATCGCTTTGAATTTTAGTTATATTTGATTCTCTTATCCAATACTTTTCGCAATAATTATTTCCTGATTCTGGATCATGAAATCTAGTATAATAAAATTCCTTTATTGCCACTTTTTTATTTGTTTTAATATTTCTAGCATTCCAAACTGCACCCATCCCTCCTGTTCCTAATTTTCCTGTTATTTCATAATAATGCTCATTATACTTTAAAAAATCACCAATTTTAATACCTGGATGATTTTTTTCTTTTTCTTTCTTTTTAGGACCTGAAGGAAAAGGAATAAATTTCTCGCTAGCTGATAATGGTAGTTTGTTTATTTTAGGTAATTGAGATTTGGATATTTTCTTTTGTTGATTAGATTTTATAGAGATTTTTAAAGATCTTGGGGGAGGACTATGAATTCTTTTGGGTTTTGGTTGTATTTTATCATCTATTTGATGATTTTTATCTTTTTTTGATTTTTTCCCCAATTCTATTACTTTTATGGGACCTTTACACGTAGTGGATTGACAACGTAAAGCCTGATTTCCATGAAGAATATTGAAAGCACTTTTATTTTGGGTAAGGCCACATTTTCGACAGCGAAGAATAAATCTACCTTTTATCTCTTCAAATTGGGACTTACCACATTCATTGCATTGAATATTATCTTGCTTTGATTCAAATAAGAAAATCCGTGTGCAATTGGAGCATAGATAATAATAATTATTCGAAATTGACATTCAATATTTTAATGTGCATTTTAGATACTAAAAATCTTTCTCACCAATATATAGGAAAATATGATATAGATAAAATACCAATATAAAATTAGATAATTATGATTAAAAAAAATGATAATCATCTCAAAGATTTGACGATAAAAAGTATTGATCATGATGAATTTATTAAAATCATGGCTCAAGGTAGATCTATAGGATTAATTAATGAAAAAGAAGCACCAGTTGAAGATTTAGTCCATCCTTTAACCTATTCTCAAAATATTAAGAAAAATCCTGATATGGTGGCAATCCCTGCAGCTTATTCTTTTCAGAGGAACCTAAATCGACTATATAAAGAATTAAAAAAATTACCAAATTGATATGAACAAATTAAGAGAATTTTCACCTAAATTATATATTAAATGTTTGAAGTAATATAGGTTGATTTCTTAGTTATAATTGAAAAAATATTGTTATTATTCGCTTTTTTGATACTTTTTATTAACACTGTATAAAATTTGATTTCTAATTTATTTTTTGTATTTGTACATTAGGAAATATTTTCTTAACATCTGCTATTTTAAAAATTCCTGGGCCTAACGTTTGAATATTTGATGCACCACATGCTGTGGCAAATTTAATACAATATTCCATTGATTTATCCTCCATTATTGCTGATACTAGTCCAGCTAAAAACGCATCTCCACATCCAACGGTGTATGGGCTGGAATCTAAAATAACTGATGCATGATAACTTTCATCATTATTGAATATTATTGATCCATATTCTCCAAGAGTTAATATATTATATTTTGTATTAAAACCAGTTAATTTTTTACATTTTTCAAATAAGTCATTCAATTCTTTATGCGAGGGAGTATTTGACAACTCTTGATCTTCACATAAGTTTGTATCCAGTATACATTCCATTTCTTTTAAATTCATTTTTATCAGAAATGGATTATATTTTTTTAGTAATTTTAACCGATCTCCACTAGTATCAATTATCAATTTAGCTTTTTTTTTTTTAATAATTTCACTAGGTCGATGAAAATAATTGATTGAAGCGCCCTTAGGTAGAGAACCACTGAAAATTACATAATCGTCTAATTTAACTTCAGTTTCTAAATATTGGTCAATTTGAAGTAAATCTTTTTCACTAACTTGAAAACCTCGATACCTTAAATGTGTGCATTGGTTATTTAATGAATCAATTATTGTTATATTGGATCTAGTTTTGCCTTTTACAGGAATTAATAAATGAGGGATATTCTTTGAATTTAAAAATTCATTATATTTTTGAATTTCGTTATTTCCAACTAAACTAATCACTTTAACTGGTTTTTGA
>CAYPTZ010000189.1:0-6830 GCA_964413395.1 uncultured archaeon
TAAAATATCTCCTTATTTGGAGTCCAAAAGAAGCGTTATTTACTAGTGGTCCATTAAGTAAAGAATCTCTTATGAAAACGATTCTTATTGGAACTTTAGTTAAAGAAAGAACTAAAATTGAAGAAATATTACAAATATTCAATTTGATGTTACCCACATTTATGCGCTAATTTTTTTTTTACAAATATTTTAATAGATTTCGTCTTATCTGATTGAATTCCTCACTTGTTCGATCTCTTGGATGTGGAAGGTCAATTTCAACAATTTTTTGAATTTTTGCTGGATCTTTACTTAATACAATTATTCGTTTTGAGAGAAAAACTGCTTCATCAATATTGTGGGTTACAAAGATTATTGATAATTTTTGTTTTTTCCATATTTTGAGTAGATCTTCTTGAATAGAATTTCGTGTTTGTGCATCCAAAGCACTAAAAGGTTCATCCATGACTATTAATTTACTTTTAGGATTTGTAGCAATTGCTCTGCATATTGCAATTTTTTGTTTCATTCCTCCAGATATTTCTTTTGGATAGTATTTTCGGTAATCTTGCATTTTTACAAGATCTAAAAGGTTTTTTAAAGTAGTTTCCTTATGAAGCTTAGATGCATCTTTAATTTCTAAACCGAAAAGAATATTTTTTTCAATAGTCAGCCAAGGAAATAATGAAAAATCTTGAGGTATATAGCCTATTTTACCCAATCTTATTAAACTATTAATATTTCCTTTATTGTCTTTAGAATTATCACTAATTAAATTATTTGAAAAAAGGATATCCCCATCAAATTTATCATCAAATCCTGCAATTATTCGTAATAATGTTGTTTTACCACAACCACTTGGTCCAATTATTGTTACTAAATCATTATCTTGCACTGAAAAGGTAATATTCGATAATATTTCTTTGAAATTCTTATTCGGAGTCAAAAATGATTTTGATTTAAGTATTATTTTAAGCATTTGCTATTCCTCCTCAGGCATCCATTTTAGCAGATAATTTTGTATTACATTAAAAACACCAGTAATAATTAAGCCTATAAGTGCTATCATTAACATACCTGCTAGCATATATTCATAGTTGCCAATATTTTTCATATAGTTGATAAAATATCCAATACCTCCAGTATTCACATCAATTCCCATCAATTCTGCTGCAATTACTGACATCCATCCTACACCTATGGATATTTTTATTCCTGTCAAAATATTGGGAGTGATTGATGGCAAAGTAATTGTAAGCGCAACTTCAATTTTCTTAGCTCCTAAAGAAAAAGCTACATCGCGATAAACTTTATTACTATTTTTAATTCCATCAAATGTGTTTTGGAACAATGGAAAAAAGGCTCCAATACATATGATAAAGGATGTGGAAGCAATTCCCAGTCCAAAAGTAATCATTGCTAAAGGAATCCATGCGATTGGAGGGATAGGGCGTATTAATTCTATGGCGGGTTTAAATAATCTTGCAATTCTTTTGTTTGACCCTAATATAATCCCAGTAGGAATAGCAAGTATAATTGCATATGAAACTCCAAGAAATACTCGTAATAAACTTGCATTAGCATGATTAATTAATGTATTTCCATCAATTTGATTGAATAATAAATAGAAAAAACCTTTAATAACTTTAAATGGATATGGTAAAATAGCAATTTCATTACCATTCACTTTATTTATTCCAAAAGTAAAAATTGTCCATAATATAAGAATTACAGAAAAACTACCAATAATATAGAGTAGATTTTTTAGTAATATATTACTATTAAGCCATCTTTTTTTTAATTCATTGATTTTCTTCACATTTTTATTGTTCACTTTTTGATTATTCACCTTATTATACTCCCCATAGATGTTTATGTTCCAAATATTAGGTTTCATATTTGATATTTGATGGTTTTTTAATGTTTTCTACAACATTGAAATAAAAAGATTGATTTCTAATTTGGATATGTTCAATTTTAAAATTATTTGGTTTGTGAGTAAGAAAATATTGAAAATATGAAGTCCAGTAAGTTCCAAAATTTTCATTAAAATCATGAGTAAAAACAATTTTATATCTATTTTGATCAATGATTTCTTCTATTGGATGGGTTTGGATCTGTACACTTGTAAAATATTTTCCTGCTATCCATATTTTTTTTAAAGCAATTAGAATTTGAAGTAAGGATAGGGTAGAAATATGAAATTTATTATCATAAAACCATTCTATTAATTCAATTGCATTATTTTCCTTTATAGGTGTCTCTGGAAGATTATCTATATAACTCAAAAATGTTTTACGACCTACTGCTAGCATTTTAAAATTATTAATCATAAGATGAGTAAGCCTATATTCATCCATTTTTGATCGTTCAATTGTCTCATTTTCAAATTTATCATTCATTGAATTTTTTATTTGAATTAATTCAATTGCTTCTTCTATAACTTTTTGGATAGATCCATAACTTAATGCTAATTTTTTAAGAATTGGTCTATATTTTTCTGAAATTTTCGAATGTAAGCTATAATTCTTATCTTTTTTTAAATTTAAACTCAATATTATCCCTTTCTATATACAATTTTGTATTATATGAGATGTGTTGCTCCTATGTGCTTATATATTATCAAACCTAAATAAAACTTACTTAGTAAAAAAACCATATATCAAAAATTGATGAAAAGAAATGAAAGGAAAAGAAACATTAGTAATATTTTTGTCTTCAATTATTATCATTGCAGGTATTTCAATTGGAATTATTATCCAAAATAGAAATAATGATGTAGATGTACGAATTGGCTTTTTAGAAGGTGATTTACATCAACTTGCTTTTTATGTCGCACGAGAGAATAACTATTATCAAGAAGAAAATTTGACCATTTCAGCCGTTGCTTTTAGCAATGGTGCTGATGTTATGGCGGCATTTGAAGCTCTTCCCGGTTCTCCGCAAATCGATATTGCATATCTTGGAATTGCCCCTGCAGTATATCATCGATTTAACAATCCTGCTGCTAACATCAAAATTTTAGCTAGCGTTAATGTTAATGGCTCTTCCTTGATTGTAAGAGATAATGATTTAATTAATAATTCTTCAGATTTAATCGGAAAAAAAATTGCAGTACCTGCTTTGCATAACATGCAAGATTTTATATTAACGATGATTTTAGATGAAGCAGGATTAACTCATGATAATATTACTCTAAAAGAAATGGCTGTATCTGATATGCGATTATCTCTTCAAAATGGCGATATTGATGGTTATGTAGCTTGGGAACCTCATAATGTGAAAGGAACAACCAATGGTTATAGTGGAAAATATCTATATAATAGTAGCCAAGTATGGAATAACCATCCTTGCTGTGTTATTGCTGGAAATGAAGATTTCATTGAATCACAATCAGATATCACTCAAACAATTATTGATATACATGTGAAAGCAACAAATTGGATATTAAATAATTGGGAACAAGCAAAAATCATTGCGATGAACAAAATGTATCTTTCTGATGTTGAAGCTACAAATGCGATGGCAAATATTGGGTATGTTTATGAGAATAATTTGGAAAATATGCAAATTTTCGTTGATAAACTTGTCAATTTGAATCCATATGTTAGTTTTTCATCAGAAAATATTGGTGCCGGAATTACTACTTCTTCTGAATTCATTGAATATTTTGTAGATGGCTCCTTTCTTTAATTATTTTTTTTATTATATTTTTTAAATAATTTGAAATCACAATTTTGTTATTAATTTCTTTAAAAAGTAAAAATGTATCAAGAAATTCTAAAAAATATTGGAATTTTCTGGGAAATATTTCAAAAAAAGTGAGAAAAAATAGCTATTAATATCCTCAAACCCTTTTTGTTTTTAGATCTAAACAATCAGAGGTAAAATAATCTGGTAGAAAAACTTCCACTTCAGCACAATTTCTGCGGATTCTATTGGATCCGTTCATCAGGAATTCCCTATTTTAAATGGTTTGCTTCAGAATATTTTGATATGAAGTGGAATCAAGAAGATCTATTTTTTGCTGGCTTTTTTTCTGCACTGAATTCATCAGGTGAAGTATTTTTTGATGGAGATATACTTAGATACGTTGAATTTGAAGATTTTAAGATATATTCCAGTAAAATTAAATGTAATGATGTAATGGTATTAATTGCAACCAAAAATTGTTCTGATTCCGTTGCAAACTTGCTATTACATAAAATCACAGAAAAATATTTTGATGCTAATATTTCTCGTATTAATCCTAATCAAGCAGATTCAGGAAATGTTGAAAAACAGTTTTTAAAATATTTGGATGAGATGATTAATCAGAAAAAAACAGGGAAATACTACGAAGAACAATTACGTATCCGAACTCCCCGGTTAAAATCTCGGTTAAAAGACTCAGAGGATAAATCTGATTCTAAAGGGGAAATAATGTCTTTAAAACGGCAAATTACTGAATTAGAATTAAAACTTGGTTCCATTTCAATGATGGGACGAACAATTGGACATGAACTTAATAATGTCCTTTCTGCAATTTTAGGTAACGTAACACTCGCTAAAATGGATTCAGATCAAATTAGCGAGCAATATGAAAGTTTAGATGAATCAGAAATAGCCTGTTCTCGAGCTCGTGAATTAACATCTCGCCTATTGACTATTTCTAAAAATATCAGCAAAAATACCGAAATTTATCAAACCATTGTCAAAAAAGATGATGATAAATCACTCAATTGTGTTGAAATTAAAGCAGAAGAAGAAATTATAAGTGGACAAGGAAGAGTTCTAGTTTTAGATGATAAAACTAGTATTCGTTCAACCACCAAGAAAATGATTACTCGCTTAGGATATTCTGTTGAAACCGCAAGTAATCTCGAAGAATCGTTAGAAAAATATAAAGAAAGCATGAAAAATAACAATAAATTTGATGTAGTTATTTTAGATTTATCCGAATTAGGAGGTCTAGGTGGATTTGGTTCATTAATTTGGAGAAAAATAGACCCCAAAATCAATGCTATTGTTTCAAGTGGATATGCTAATGATCCAATTTTCAAACAATTTAAACAACATGGATTTCATGGCGCCTTGAAAAAACCCTACAATATATCGCAATTAAGCAAAGCTCTCTATGAAGTATTAAATGAGAAATATATTTCTGCATCTTAAGTCACACATAAGATGTAGTATATCAAAATATAGTTGTTCATATGGTAATAACAGGTCTTTCTTTTTTTCTTTTTTCTAAATTCTAATTTCAATTTATTCAGTTCTATTTGAATGTCATATCAGTTTCAAAACATCTTTTAATTGCTTCAAATATTTTTAATCTAATTCCTGCCATATGAGGAGATATTACTTGTGATTTTTTATCAACAAAAATCCTAACTGTATGAGGTATTTTTTGTTGAGATAATTGGGTACTAAATTTTCTGATATCTTCCACTATTAGATATTCATCTGTTTTCTCACAAAATATTGAAAGATTTAAGTCATTAAATATATCTGGATTACTATTAATGAAATTTAATAAATTGTATCTTTCCCAATTTAATTCCTCGATTCCTTTATCTAAATTTTCTGAAAAAATTAAATGGCAACTCTCCAGAATGTCTTCCAATTCTTTTCGGCCGATATCTATTGCTTGCTTTTCTCCAAGGATTTTTTTATCCATAGGATTAATTAAGTTTATCTTTTTTAAGGATGATGGATTGACTACTGGACTTAACGCTACTATTGAATCAAAAAGTTCATGATAATAAAATCCGCCTATAATGCCCCCATAACCTCCCATTGAACCTCCAATTAGATGTCTATTCTTTTTATTCTTTAATACATGGTATTTATTTTCCACATGTAATATGAGATCTTTGAATATATAATCTCGATAATTACCAGTTGTTGGAGAATTGACATAAAAAGAACCTTTTGGATATATCAGACCATTTTTTAGTTTAATTCTATATTTGTTTGATAAAGGTAATGAACCATCAGGTTGGATAAGAATAAATGGTGGAATTTTTCCCTTCAAAATATATTTATCTTATTTCTTAAATGTAAGAATTTATTTAAAAATATGTGAATATAATAATTGATACTTTAGCGGGTATCTCTTCCTAAAGTCATTTTTTTGTGCAATATATGGATTTATCATTGAAATTCCATAACCATGTAGTAAATACACTACTGGGAATTTTTGATGCGAATTCTCAAAATAATTTGGGGGTAAATAGACCCAATATTATTTTTTTGCAGATGATTTCAATGGATTATGTTCTAAAGATGGTGAGATAAATGATTCTAAGACATATCGAGCGGGCTTTTTTTTCATAGATATTAATAGTTAAACAATTCTCTGCATTAAAAAATAATTCTGATGAATTATAGATATTTTTGAAATATATGGCAATATTTATTCGTATATGACTAAAATTTCTTACAAAACTACTCTTTTTTCTTTATTTTCTACAGCTTCTCAATAGAAAATTCCAAAAATAAATAAACAACCAAATAGGTATTAAAAATTATTGTTTATTCAAAGGTCTAACAAACATACTAATTGAAAATGTACGTGGAAACTATATGGAACTAACCTTGATCAAATCCCAAGAAACTTTCTTTACAAACATCACTTTTTTGAACAACACACAATTTATCAATATTGTTAAAATCTCTAATACTCAATATATTTTGACTGCTCCTAAATTTACTATTATTAATCAAAATCTCCCTCCTTCTATAAAAGACCAATTACATAATCAAAACTTTTATTATATTAGTCATAATCATATGGTTTTTGGGACTTTTGCTAAAGATTTTAATGAATTAATTGAATTGATTCCCCAAAATTCACCATCTAAGGAAAA
>CAYPTZ010000190.1:0-6821 GCA_964413395.1 uncultured archaeon
ACATGTTATTTTGAAGTTTGGGAAACTCCAATGGTTGTGGCAGAAGATTCTTTTTTGAATGATATGATAGATAAAGCAGGTTTAATTAATATTTTTGATGATCTTAATGGAGAATATGTAGATGTTAGTACAGAATATATAATTTCTGAAGATCCTGATATAATTTTTATTACTGAGCATTCGGCTGCATGGTATTCTCAAGACATTTCAAATCGAACAGGTTATGATGAAATAACTGCAATTAAAAATGATACAGTATATCTTTTAGATGACGATTTATTTTTGAGGGCAAGTTGGAGAATTGTCGAAGCTTTAGAATATATGAGTTATTTAATATATCCAAGTTTGTATGTATAGTATTTTTTCTCAATATAAAATATGAATGACAAAAAGGAATTTAATGATATGATTAAAAAAAAAAATCAACATATTATATTATTCTCATTGTTAATTTTTCTTTTTTTGAGTATAGTTATTGGTATTAGTTTTGGGAGTATATCAATCCCATTTGGCCATAGTATTTCAATTTTATTTGATTCAATTACTAATAATATTTCTCCTTCGTACTCAAATACGGAAAAAATTATTATACTACAATTACGACTTCCCAGAGTATTTATGGCCGTAATTGTTGGAGCGATGTTGAGTATTGCTGGAATAATATCGCAGAATATTTTTAAAAATCCTTTAGCTGATCCCTATATTATTGGAGTTTCATCTTCAGCAGGATTTGGTAGTGCTTTTACAATGGTATTAGGACTAAATTTTCTTGGAAAATTCACAATTCCTTTCGTCTCCTTTATATTTTCTTTAATATGTATCTTAATTATTTTTTCATTTGTATATTCCAAACAAAAAATTTCAATGTATTCTTTATTACTTGCAGGAATCGCAATATCTTACATTTTTTCTTCTTTGACTAGCTTGATATTATTTCTTTCTGCAGATAAATCGCATATGATACTATCTACATTATTAGGAAAATTGTGGGGATCTTCTTGGGAAGAAGTATTTGTATCATTGAGTATTTTATTCCCTCTATTAATAATCCTTTTTTTTTATAGTCGAGAATTAAATATTTTATTATTAGGTGATGAAACTGCTGAATCTATTGGGGTGAATGTTAAAAAGACTAGATTTATCTTAATAATAATAATGACATTACTAAGTGCTACATCAGTAGCCTTTTGTGGAACTATTGCATTCGTGGGTTTAATAGTACCTCATATTACAAGAACAATATTTGGTAATGATCATAAAAGATTAATTGCTTATTCATCTATAATTGGTGCCATTTTACTTGTATGGGCAGATTTACTTGCTAGGATTGTTTTTAGTCCTCTTGAAATTCCTGTTGGGATTTTCACTACTTTTATGGGGGGTCCATTTTTTATTTTCCTAATTATAAAAAATCAAAAAAAAAAAAGCCTAAATTAGAGAGTGGAGTAGATTATGTCTTTTAAATGTGAAAAAATTGAATTTTCTTATGATATTGTTCCTATTTTGACTAATATAAGTACTGAATTTGAAAAAGGTTATTTTTATGGAATCTTAGGTCCAAATGGATGTGGGAAAACAACTTTGTTGAATATTTTAAGTGGGATTTCCGATAATCAAGAAGGTAAAGTCTTATTTGGTAATGAAGAAATTAATATTTGGACAATAAAGCAGAGAGCAAAAAAAATTGCCTACGTTCATCAAAAAAAAGATACACTAGAATTTGATTTTTCAGTTAGAGATATTATTATCATGGGAAGATATGCTTATCTTAGTAGATTTAATCCGATATCTTTGGATGATAATAAAGTAGTTGATGATATTATCAATGAAATGGGAATAGATAATATAAAAGATAAATCATATTTAAAATTAAGTGGTGGAGAACAACAAAAAGTTACAATTGCTAGAGCCATTGCTCAAGAGGCTGATATATTATTACTGGATGAACCGACTTCACATTTAGATATTAATTATCAAATTGAATTAATGGAATTCTTTAGAAAACTTGTATCAAAAGGAATAATTGTAATTGCAGTTCTCCATGATCTTAATCTGGCTACTCAATTTTGTGATAAATTAGTACTTATGAAGAAAGGCAGAATTATCTCATCTGGTTTAGTGGAAGAGGTGATAACTGAAGAAAATATATTGAATAGTTATAATATTAAAGTCCATATTTCTAGGAATCCGATAACAAATTCAATTTTAATATCTCCATTACAGAAAAATCGATTATATTGCCTAAATAATGAAAAAAATCTTCATGGCCATCTTTTTCATATCCATATTTTAGTAGGAGGTGGATCTGCAATAAGAATTCTAAATTCTGTTCAGGATTATGATATATCAATTGGAGTAGTAAATGTTTTAGATGATGATTATTCATTAGCAGAAAAATTAAATTATGAAATAATTTCTGAAGCTCCCTTTTCTCCTATTTCAGAGTCTGCAATTGAGAAATTAAAACAAGTTCTTAGAAAAACTGATCTAATTATTGTCTCAAATATGCCATTTGGAAATGCTAATATAAAAAATTTAGAAATAATAAATCAATTTGAAGGAAAAATTATTTTATTTAATGAAACTTCAATAAAAGATCGCGATTTTACTAATGGACATGCTGAAAAATTATATAATTCTATTAGTCGTAAAACAAAGGTTGAAATTATTACTGATTTTAATATTCTACTCCAGAAAATTGAAATTCATTCGCATAATGGTGAAATAATTGAATAAAATACAAAAAATTAATGAAAATCTGGATTTTTCTCATAAAAATCATGGAGGGGAATTTCTCAAAGACAATTTAAAATCTGATGAATTTCTTGATTTTAGTATTAATATTAATCCATTTATTGATAAAGGCCAATTTGTAGCTCCTATAACTTCTGCAGTTAATAATATTGATCAATATCCAGATTCCTTAAGTTTAAAATTGAAGGAAAAGATGATCTCTTCATTTACTAAAGAAAAAATGTATAATGTTAATAATTTTATCATCGGAGCAGGATCAACCGAATTAATTACTATTTTTTCTGATACTTTCATAAAATTGGATGATTCAGTTATAATTATTCTTCCAACTTTTTCAGAATATGCTTGGGCAATTAAAAAGAATAGAGGAAATATCATCCCTTTTTATCGAAAAGAAATAAATAACTTCAAATTAACTAATCAAGATATTTCTCAAATTATTCAATTAATTGAAAATAATAATAATGTAAAAGCCATATTTTGTTGTAATCCTAATAATCCAAATGGAGCACTTGATTCATACGATTCCTTAGAAAAATTAATAAAATATACACATAAACATGAAATATTAATATTTATTGACGAAGCATTTATTCAATTTATCTCGGATGATTCTGGTGTTTCAAATTTAATTCATAATTGCTCTAATCTATTTATTTCTCGTAGTTTCACCAAAATATATGGAATACCTGGTATAAGAATTGGATATGGTATTGCACATGAAAATTTAATTAAAAAAATGATCAATTTCCAAAATTTATGGCCTGTTTCAGTTATTGCTCAAGAAATAATCATAAATTTATTAGAGAACAAAGAAATTTTAGCAAAATCACGGAAAAATATAGAAAATGAGAGAAATTTTATTATCAGTGAATTAGACAAATTTGAAGTAATAAAAATTTATCCCTCTGATTCAAATTTTCTTTTAATTAATATACAAAAAACAGGATTAAATGCTCGAGAATTTCGTTCTATATTACTAAATCATAAGATAATTGTTAGAGATTGTAGTAATTATGATGGATTAAACGATTACTATATTCGAATTGGATTGCAAAAACATCTTCATAATGAAAAATTAATAAAATTAATAAAATATATTTTAAATAATTTAGAAAATCCTCAGAAAAGTGATAAAAATGCAAAATAAGGTTCTAATGGTTCAAGGAACTGCTTCAGATTCAGGTAAATCTACGATTGTTATGGCATTATGTAGAATATTCACTAATCTTGGTTATAAATGTGCTCCATTTAAATCTCAAAATATGTCTTTAAATTCATTTGTCACATCTGATGGAAAAGAAATTGCTCGATCTCAAGTAATTCAAGCAAGAGCTTGTAAGATTATTCCTAATATTTTACATAATCCCATTTTAATTAAACCAAAAGGTGATAACACTTCCCAACTTATTTTAAATGGAAAACCTTACATTGATTATCAAATTAATGAATTTTATGAAGATTTAATACCAAAATTAGTTGAACATGTTGATAGATCGTTAAAATTATTGATCAACTTAAATGATTTAGTAATAATTGAAGGGGCAGGAAGTCCTGCGGAAATAAATTTATATGATAAAGATATTGCAAATATGTTTGTTGCTAAATTGGTGAATTCTCCTGTAATTATTGTTGGAGATATTGAACGGGGTGGTGTTTTTGCATCGTTATATGGGACGGTTAAACTAATTCCAAAACCTGATAGAGATTTAATTAAAGGCTTTTTAATAAACAAATTTCGGGGGGATGTTTCATTACTTCATTCTGGTATCGAAGAATTAAGTACTCTTTTATCGTTACCTTCTTTTGGTATTATACCCTATATTTCTGAAATGAATATTCCCTCTGAAGATTCAATGAACATCAAAAATAGTCCTACTAAAATTCTTAATGATACCGACCAAGATCATAAAAAATCATCTCAAATATTAAATATTCACATAATTAGACTACCTAAGATCTCAAATTTTACAGATTTTGAACCTTTTTTATTGGAAGAGAATGTAAATATTAAATATTCTAATTTACCTGCTGAACTTGATACTGCTGATGTAATTTTTATTCCTGGAACAAAAAATACAATAGATGATTTAGCATGGTTGAAAACGAAAGGTTTTGCTGATAAGATAATAGATCTTAGGAAAAAAGGAGTTATTATTTTTGGAATTTGTGGTGGATTTCAAATGTTAGGTGAAAATTTAATAGATAATGCAATAGAATCAAATTCACATGAAAAATATCAAGGAATTGGATTATTACCCTTAGAAACATATTTCAAAGATTACAATAAAATAACTAAGCAAGTAGAATTATATGTTAAAAATTTAGAATTTATAGAAGAACCTCTTATTATTACTGGTTATGAAATTCATATGGGAATAATTAAATCGATAAAGAAAGAAAATCTGTGCTTTTTATCCCCACAAGATTATAACCATGATAAAACCTTGGAAGACAATATCATTAGTTATATGAATAAAGAAAAGAATATTTTTGGAACTCTTGTTCATGGTATTTGGGAAAATGATTCATTTCGTTCTAAATTTATCAAATATTTCTCTATTATTCGAAATAAGAAAATTCATACTTATAAACAGCTAAATTATAATGATAAAATTGATTCTGAAATTGATAAAATTGCTTCTATCATAAGTGAATATGTAGATATTATTAAAATTAAAAACCTGGTTGGATTGATTTAATAAAAATGGATAATAATTTAATTTTACAATATTATTCCTATTATATTATATTGCCAATTCTTTTTCCTTTTATAATTGATTTTATAATTGGAGATCCAGAGACCAAAATACATCCTGTAAGAATTATGGGATCATTATTTGAACATATAAAAAAAAAGATAGTTAACCATTCTAAAATTTGTGAAAGAATTCTTGGTCTGTTAATGATATTGACAATAATATTGATATTTAGTATTTTCTCTATAATTGGAATATATTGCTGTTGGGTGTTAACATCAAATATAATCCCTGAGAATAATGAATATTCGATTATTTCTATTATTCTTTTTTCTATTTTGAATGGATTTTTACTAAAGTGGTCGTTTGCTATAAAATATCTTGGGTCTGTGACAAAATCTATTGAAAATTCTTTAGTTAATACGAAAAGTGAAAACGCAAAACTAAAATTATCTTATATCGTAAGAAGAAAAACGGGTGAGTTAGATGAACAGCACATTATTTCTGCGACTGTCGAAGTTATTGCAGAAAGCTCAACTGATTCTGTGATTAGTGTACTATTTTATTATTTTATTGGGGGATTTATGGGGATTATTTGTATTCATATCTGGAAAAATCCATATTTCATATTTCTGAGTACTATTTTTGCATATACATTTAGGATAATTAATACTGGAGATAGCATTGTTGGCTATAAAGATGTAAAAAACATCAATCTTGGTTGGGCATCTGCAAAATTGGATGATATTGCTAATTTTATTCCTGCAAGAATGACTGCATTTTTTATGTTAATTATTGGAAAATTTTATGGTTTAAATTATAAACAAGGAAAAAAAATATTAAAAAGAGATAGAAATGTTCTAGAAAGTATCAATGCAGGTTGGACTATGGGAACGATGGCAGGTTTATTAAATGTTCAGCTTGAAAAAATAAATTCATATCAATTGGGAGATAACAATAGACCTTTGATACCAAAAGACATCTCAACTACATATAATTTAATAAAGATGGTTGTAATTATATATCTTTTCTTGAATATCATATTATTTTTATTGATTTAGAAAAAGAGGGAAGTCTATAATGAAAAAAAAAGAAAAAATATTTGTTAATGAGGAAAAAGAAAGGAAAAATTTTATTGAAGGTATTGAAGTAACTAAAAATGATACTGATATCATTATTCATTCTATTAAACAATTAAAATGTATTAGTTGTGCATCTATTTGTGGTGGAAATGTAATGACAAATCATATTATTAATCACCATGTTTCATTAGACTTTTCTAAAGATGATTTTAATAAATTACCAAAAATTCTTCAAGAAACTTATGATTTCCCCG
Source organism: uncultured archaeon (assembly GCA_964413395.1). Classification (GTDB taxonomy): domain Archaea; phylum Asgardarchaeota; class Lokiarchaeia; order Sigyniarchaeales; family Promethearchaeaceae; genus Lokiarchaeum. The sequence continues at coordinate 6,790 of CAYPTZ010000190.1, forward strand.
AAAATACTGTAATTTTCTTAACTGCTGTACCA
>CAYPTZ010000191.1:0-6807 GCA_964413395.1 uncultured archaeon
TTCAAATTTATTGAAAAAATTCGATTATTAATACTCATCAATAATCTTAAAATTCCGCAGAAAGAGGGACAAATAGTCCATGCAATTATCGATAATAAAAATATCATAATTCGAGCAGGGAAATATTCTTTTAGCCTATTAGTTCTATCAACATCTCCAAATCGGAAAAAAATAGATGCATTAAAAGATTTTGGAATTCGCTTTGAAGCCCGATGGTATAAAGAATTAGAAGATCTTTATATGGATTATAATGGAGATATTGAAATATTTAAAAAAGATACAGAAACAAGACCGAATATCAATTACCTCGTAGAAGATGTTTTTCACTTATCCTATGCATTACCTCATTCAATAAATAAGAACCAAATTGAAGAAACTCGCTTAAATCCATTATCAACAAAAATTTGGGAATATATGAAACAAATCTCAGAAAAAACAGAATATATCTATTTGCAAAAGGTTATTACAAACTGCAGTGAATTATATTCAGTTGAAAAATCCCAAATTGATACTATTTTGTGCGATTTTATTGCACGAAATTATCTTATACTATATTAATTCAAAAAAAAAAAGAATAAAACTATTGATTATCTTTAACCCATTTTCCAAATACTGCTTCTCGCTTTTCTAATACAGCATAAATTGCTTCTTCGGTATCTTTAGAAGTAAAGCAAACAGATTGAGTTTGATTTTCAAATTTAATTGCTGATTCCAAAGATGGTGCGTCAATATTGACATTTAATGCATCTTTTGTAAATCTTAAACCCATAGGACTTTTTGTGAGCATTTTTTTTCCAATCTTAATGGCCTCATTCAATATTTGATCATCAGGTAATACTCGTGATACTAATCCAATACGATTTGATTCGTCAGCATCAACTTCTTTTCCAGTATACATTATTTCTGCAGCTCTAGAAAACCCAACAAGTCGAGGTAACCAATATGAACTTGAACAATCCGCCCCAGAAACTCCAATATTAATAAAAGCATTACAAAATTTTACACTCTCGCCCGCTATACGAATATCTGATGCTAAAGCTAATGTAAATCCGGCACCATAGGCATGTCCTTGCACAGCAGCGATAACAGGTTGAGGAATTTCTCGTAATCTTTTCATCATTTTTGACAATAAATATTGGAATATTACCATTCGCTTCATTGGTTCTTTCACATTTAAATAGTCATATTTTTTAAACTCTTCTGGAATTTTCCGAATTTTTAACATATTGACTTCTTTTAAATCTAATCCTGCAGAAAAGGCTCTCCCCTCTGCAGCTAAAATTAAAACACGAATATTTAGATTTCTTTCAAGTTTGTCCATATAATCCAAAAACTCTTCAATCAGTTCATAATTGATAGCGTTAAGGCGTTCAGGGCGATTCATTGTAAGAATAGCAATTCCATCGTCTCGTTCTTCTATTTTAATAGTTGAATATTCATTCATTTTTAATCATTTTTTTGTTAAATATACTTTATAATTATTCTAATTCATAAATTTAATATAATTTTTCCAGAATATTTGTTTAATTAGAAAAATTTAGGGTAATTTGACACTTCTTACTATCTCTTTTTTTTCATAATAGTTATAAACTTTTGAAAATTTTTTAAAAAAAAAATTTTTACTCCTTTTATTAACAATCAGATCCAGTGCAACAATCAGCACCACTACAACAATCACCACTACTATTTTGAGAACAGCAATCTGCGCATTCACAAAGCCCTCCATGATGATGAGTGGGAATACAACATTCTGAGCAGCAATATAAGGTAAAACAACAGCTATCTTCATTACCACCATAATAATCATCGGTTCTATACTGTCCGTTATTAACACGTCTACTTTGTTCAATAGGCGCACCATCCCTTACTTTATCACCAGCAGATTCATTTTGAACTCGACGGCGATATTCTGGATCAGAATATGGATTTGCTCCAATTATTAATAGCAATATACCAAATAATCCAAGTATTAATTTCAATACAATATTCATACTTGGATTAATTTCATTGGATATTGGAGCAGGAGTACATGCATAAAAACTGCTAACTGTTGACGCAGCATACTTCTGCATTGACGAAAAAGAATTTGTTTTTGATGTTATGAATTCACTCTTTATATTCAAGGATCTTTTAATTTTATTTTGAATAAGGAATGATTGAATTTCCGTTTGAATTATATTAATTTCGTTTTTTAAATTATCTCCTTGAGATTGTACAAATTTTGATATCTTTTGATTGTTCCATCTATTAAATGGATTGAATTTACTTCTTATTCGATCAAATTTTAGATCTCGAAAAGAATCTTGCATTACAACTAAAATCCCAATCTTATGGCCATATTTTTCTACAATTCGTACCTTATCTATGGATAATCCTGCCCCGATAGCAGCATACTTAAAAAATAAACTATAACCAAGTGCAACTTTTGTAAAATAGGTCATCGGACTATTGTACGAGTTTCTATTTTGGAAATATGATTTTTCCATGAAAAATACACCTTTTTCAACCTTAGCAATCTTATATTCAATTCCAAATGGATCTCCCGTAATAATTTTTAAAAATGGATAGAAAATCTTTACAAATAAAAATAACAATATTGAAAACAAGCCTGAAAGAGATTCAGATAGAATATCATTAAATTTATTCAATAAGGTTCGTTTCCAAATATATTTAGAATATCGCTCTTGGAAATCTTTGTTCCCACCTAAATCAGTTATCAATTGATAAATTCCTCTACATGAACGGAATTTGGTACAATTTTTTTTATTTATGCCTTTAAAAATGCACTCCATATTTACAACTTTTGACTTTTTAAAAAATAAATTTTTCTTTCTCCAACATTTTTTCTCATTTAATTTTTTAAATAGTCTTAGATTAATAATATCGAAGAATAAAAATGGTCTTAAATAAAAATCAGATAAATGAAAATAATGCACTCACAAACCACCAATCTATTTCAGATCTATCAGAACTTATAAATCTTAAAGGAAAAACGGCAATAATTACTGGAAGTAGTTTAGGAATTGGAAAAAAGGCAGCAGAAGTATTAGCACTTCATGGTGCAAATGTTATAATTAATGGAAGAAATATCGAAAACTGTGAAACAACAGCTGCAGAAATAATATTAAAAGGTGGAAATGCTTTTTCCTGCCCAGGTGATATTACAAAAAAAGCAGATGTAGATAATATTATAAATGAGACGTTAAAACAATATGGTAGTATCGATATTTTAGTTAATAATGCAGGTTCAAGTTGGGACGGGTTATTTCATAAAATGGATGATAACCAATTCAACCAAATTGTTGATGCTTGTATTAAAGGAACTCATTTAATTACACAGGCAGTTATCCCTCATTTTTTAAAAGAAGGGCGAGAGTATGAATTTAAAAAAATAATCAATATTTCTTCAGTAGCAGGCATTACAGGAAGTTTTGGCCAAAGTAACTACATCACAGGAAAAAGTGGAATGATGGCATATTCAAAAGCAATTTCACGTGAATTTGCTCGAGATAGAGTTAATGTCAATGTTATAGCCCCAGGATTTATTGAAACAAGAATGACAAATGAAAAACATAAAGGAGATCGGTTAGGAATACCTAAAAGTATTCGCGATTCCATGATAGAGAACATACCATTTTCAAAAGATGGAATAGCAGGTAAATCAGATCATGTAGCACACACAATTCTATTTCTCTCCAGCAGAATGTCAGATTGGATAACAGGTCAAGTAATTGTAGTTGATGGTGGAGCATTCATATAGTTTTTTTTTTTTTAGAAAAATAAAAATCATCTTTTATCCATTTTATTTATATTGAACTTGTAAATAAGAATATATTTGAAAATATCTATTAATTTCTAATTATTTTTAATGAAATAATTTTTTTCATAATATTTTAAATTAAAAACAATTAAAATCTTCAATAAAGTTAATAATGGACTAAATTGAAGTTCTTACACCATTGTATTTATAATATAAAAATAATAAAATATAAGATAAAAAAATACAAATAAAATGTTGCCTATCTTTCAAAATGCATGAGATCATATTTATTTATATTCATCATGCATAAAATATTATATATCCTAGTAAATAGGTATGATGATAAATGAAAAATATCCAAAATAAATTTCAGAAGATTAATTCATTAATTAGATTTGGTCCATGTAACGAGGCCTATAGAGAAATCAATGAACTTGAAAATAGTAAAGATTTGTCATTGAATGAAATTTTGGAAACAAAATCCCTCAAATTAAAATATTTTAATCAACTTGCACAATATAAAGATGTTTTAAGTTTATCTCGCCAAATTTTTAATAATCAGAATGTAGAAATTAATGAATTTTACACATTAATATTTAATATTGAACAACTGAAAGCATTTGAAGCACTTAATAAAATTGAAGAAGCTTATAGTTCGATTCGACATTTAAATTCGTTATTGGAAATTTTTCGGAAAAGTACCGATAGAAATTACCAATTGAACCTAGCTAATTATTATTGCATTATTGGAGGAATTTATCAAAAAGATTATAAATATGAGCAAGCATTAAAAAATCTTGATAAAGGTCTCGAGATCTTTAAAATATTAAGTGAACCATTTGGAATGGCAGAAATTCTTTATAGAAAGGGAATAATATATTATTTAATAAAGCAATTTGTGGAATCAGAGAGATTTATAGACAAATCATTGGAAATTATGGCACCCTACAACCCCAATATGTCTACTGCTTGGGCATTAGCCTATAAAGCAATGACCAGTTATTATCAAGGAAAATATGAGAAAATACCGCCACTTATATCTCAAAGCTTAGAAATTTCAAATAAATTTCAGAATATTCATTGTGTAGATTTTGCTATGACAATACTAAGCTTATACCATTTCATGAATGGCAATATAAATGAATGCAATACTTTATTAAAAAAAGCTTTAGAACTCCGAAAAATTCGAGGAAATAATATTGAAGTTGCTTATACTTTAAGTCAGTTAGCAAATATATACCAAATTCAAGGAAAATATGAAAAAGCGGAAAATTCATTAAATGAAGCGTTTCAATTTCCAGAAGTTGCAAAAGATGTATTAGCCAATGCTCTATTGTTAAATATCAAGGGAATTTCCTTGGCAGAAAGAAGTAAATATACTTTAGCTAAAAAACAATTAAAATTGGCATTAGAATTATTTTATAAAACACCATCTATGACTCAAAGACTTAATTGTTTCCATTATCTCATTTCAATTGCCCTATTAACAAACAATAATGAAGAAGCAAAAGAATATTTAAAACAAATTGAATATTATCATCAAAAACAACCAAATAATAGATATTTTTCCCAATTTTTGATATTAGAACAAGGAATTATCAATAAAAATACAAATGATACTTATAAAATAGAAAAAGCCAAAGAACAATTTCGTAAATTAGTAATTCATAGTAAAACCATGCCTCGAATTCAAGTAGAGGCAATGATTCACTTAATTGAACTAAAAATCAATGAATTGAAGATGGTAAAAGATATAACACTTTTAGTTCCTCTTAGAAAAATAACATTATCGTTATTATCAATTGCTAAAGTTCAAAAAAAAAAAACTCTTATCAGTGAATTATTCTTACTCCAAGCAAAAATGGAAATTCTTAATTTAAATTTGAAGAAAAGTGATATTTTCTTTAACCAATCTTTAAAATATGCTAAACTTGTTGGCCTAGAACTATTAATCATGAAAATTTCCTATGAATATGATCAATTTCTAAAGTTAGCCAGTATCACAAATGAAAGCACCACAATAAATTCGAAAATTACTGAAAATCTTAAATCTTTTAATTTTGAATTTGTTTTTTCGAAAATGACTCGAAATTTACAAATAAATATTCCAAATGTTATCGAGATCCCCATCTTTTTAGTAATATGGAATCAAAAAGAAAAAAAATTGCTAGAAATCCTGTTTATTGAAAAAGAAAATGAGATATTCAATGAAATTCATACAAACATCTTACCTCATATCCTTGTTATTAAAGAAAAATTCCTATCTAACGATGAGAAAAATCGATTAAAAATCGACAAATTTACAATTATTGAACAAAAGTATAATTCTTTAAATATTGATTATTGCTTTTTAGGTTATTCTTATAACGCCTCCAAAAATTTAGATAAATTCCTTCAAATTCTAAAAAATGATACAAATTTTAATCTATACTCAATAAATCTAAAAGAAAAAGAAATTTCTGAAGATTTAAAAGAACTAATTAATAAAAATGCAATTGAATTTTTTAATAATTCTACAAAAATGAAGCAATAGCTTAAAAATTGATATGATTGGTTTAAGTTTTAAGAGTAAATGATGGTGTAAATTTATCAGACTAAATTATAAAATACCTTGATAATTAATTTGAGGTTTTTTTAAAATATAGAATACGCAATATTCCAATAAATTAACTGATAGATATGCCACAGAAAATTACATAATTATAGAAAAGAAATATTGTTCATTCAGATTTAATTATAGATTTTAAGGTTCCTCATTTACACATCAAAAAAATTAACCTCCTTTTTCGATTTGTTACTGGCAAAAGTCGAATTCCTAAAAAAGATTTAAAATTTTTCTAAAATATTGCATGAATCTAATGAAAAGTTAAGAATTTTTTAACTCAAAAAAGCAATTCCTTTTTTTTCAATATAATCATCTAAATTTTTTAACCATTTTACACATAGTAATATTTAAAACTAAATCAAAAAATTTCGAAATTAAAAATTTTTGAAAAGTTTATGAGAATATTCTTAAAATATGTAAATAAATTATGGAAAAAATTGAT
>CAYPTZ010000192.1:0-6806 GCA_964413395.1 uncultured archaeon
ATTTTTCAGGAAATTATTGTAGCCAAATTTGGAAAATTGAAGTACAAACCCCAATCAATTCTAATACATCTTCTACCAATGAATCTAAATCATCAATTCCATGGTATGGACTATATAAATCTGTAACTTTTGGAATCTTGGTTCTATTAATAACTCGAACAAAAAGAAAAGCTAAAGAAGGTAATATTTTTAAATAAATGGATCAAGATTGGCTTATTTCTTCCATCATGACCACAATAGGGATGCTCATTGGATGAATTTTAATATATTTAATGACTAAAAAGAAATAATTTTTTTATTTCTTCCTCTTTTTTATTGAATTTATAAATAAATCTTAAAAATATACATAAACATAGAAAAACATACAATGGAATGACTTAAATTATCACAATTAAAGTAGGATGTGCAGGTTGGGCATATCAAGATTGGAAAGGAGTTTTCTACCCTTCAGACTTGAGTTCATCGAAATTCTTACAATATTATTCTAAAATATTTGATTTTGTAGAAGTCAATTCTTCATTTTATGCAATTCCAACCAATGATACAATTTTAAATTGGAAGGAATCAACCCCTGCAAATTTTCAATTTTCCATTAAAGTATGGAACAAAATTACCCATGAACTTTTCAATGAAGAACTAGAAGAACGAATAATGAACTTTTTTTCGCACTTTAATATTTTAAAAACAAAAATTCCCATATATTTAGTTCAATTCCCTCCGAGATTCAAATATACAGAGAAAAATAAAAATCGATTACAATTTTTGCTAAAAATACTTCCAATGAATAATAAATACGCAATCGAATTTCGAGATACTTCATGGTATGATGAAGATGTTTTAAAAGAAATACAATCACCCAAGATTTCAATTTGTTCTTCATTTCACCCAAAATTTGATCCTTTTTTTGATATAAATCAACCAATTCAATATATTCGCATGATTGGTGATAGAAGTTTAACAAAATTTAACCAGACGCAAAGACTACAAAAAGAATTTAACGAAAAACTCCATCAATCCATACAAGCTTTCCAAAAAAACCCAAATATCACAGATATATTTGTGATTTTCAATAATCATTATCAGGGATTTTCCCCCCAAGATGTCAATAACTTTAAGAAATTATTAGGAATTAAAACTAGAACCTTCCAAAAAAATAAATCCCTTTCAGAATTTCTATAAATTTTGTTGTTTTATTTGAGAGAGAATGAAATCCATGAAAATTGAATGGACCAAAATTTTCAATGAATTAAAAGTAGGGATAAAGACAGAAATTTTATCTAATGAAGTAATTTCAACTTCAATTTCAGATCTTATTGAATTATAACACTGAGAAACTATATCAGTTAAATCATCATGATGATTGGAAGAAATCTCTATATATGTATAAATTCCTTCCTTTGGATATTCTAACTGTGTGATTTCATGACCGAATAAAAGATTATTATATTTCTTACTAATTGCAGTAAAATCAAATTCCTTCAACTTATGTGAAACAGAATGATGTTTTTTAAAGGAATCATAATTATCAAAAATCATGAGATATCCTTCATGGATTTCTTCAAGATATATCTCTCCGTGATAATAAGTTTTAAAAATTTCATTAAGGTAACCAGAATATTCCTTTAAGGGTTGATCAAATATATTATTTGAAAAAGTCAATTTTACAATGATTTGATCATCTTTAGATTTTTCTTCAAGATTTGTTGAACTCATACAATATTTGATAGGAAAGATATTCCTATTAAAAATTTTATTGATGGTTAATTAATGGAAAAAAAAAATAGAAAATTTATTCACCGGGTTGAAGGACTCCAGCAAAGACTAACCATGCCAATAATGTTTTTGCGACTAAGCTGAGAATGATATACATTCGTTCACCATAAGCATAATCTTTCCAAGGTCCAATTTTTTTATATTGCAAATACATATTGAGGGCAAAGCTCATGAAGAGTAACAATTCAAATGCATAGATAAAAGGAACGAACCAAGGAGCCCCTCCACCAATCATGGCAGAAGCAAATACGGCAGTAATAACAATCCAAGGAGTGATCCCAGCAATGCAACCATATATAAATGAGGTCCAATTTGTTTTTTCAGTATATTGATTGTGGACTTCCATCATATGACCAAATAGATTCATCATGGCATTTAACACACAAATTAAAAATAAAATCCAAAATTCTTTAACCCCAAAAAGCACAGCCATCAAGAAAATCATTAAACTACTTGATATGGCATACTCAAGCCATCGAATTGGATTCATTTTTTTTTTCAAATTGGATTGATACCATGAATATAATGGACCAGCGACGAGAAAGTGAGCTAATGCAGAAAAAAAGAGAAATCCTGCGACAATAGGACCAACGGTGCTTAGAGTGAATAGGGTATCATCGATGCTATTAAATGGGTATTCAACTTTCAATATTTTAATTTCAACAGAAAAATCCTTAAATGCTTGGAGTGTAAATCCAAAAATCAGCATGAGTGTGGCCTGAATTAAATGCATTAGGCCCATGTTTCGATTAAATTTCCGGAGCTTTTCGAATGAATACTTCGATGTAGTTCCATCATCATATTTAATTAATTCCTGTTCAGTATCTTTACTCATAAATTAACTACTATCAAAATTGATATAAGTTTAGCTCTTTGAAAAATTGGGATTTTTGATACAAAATCCTAAATAATTATAAGAAAAAAAAAAAAATTTCTTAACAACTATAAATTATGTTGATAAGGCAAGTCTTTTCATATTGATAATTCAGTTCCAATAAAAGTGATTTTTAAAATTCTTAATATCTTATTTACTTAAGATTAAATCATTTTTGACATAATGTTTTCATTTTTTATTTGAGATAGAATAAAATTTTTGAATAAAGAATGAACAAGGCATTTTAAAGATTAAAATGTTGGAAAAAAGATAGAAGTTTTATCATGAAAGTAATTTTTGATTAAAATTTCAGAATTGATAATTTTATAGCAAAAAGAAATTATTTTGATTAAGTTTTCATAATTGCTAGAAGAAATTTCATTGAAGAAAGTTAAAAAATTTGAAAAAAAAAGAAAAAATCTAATCTGAAGATATTATATCAATTAATTCATAATCTTGACTTCCCATTCCGATTTTTTCACCATAAGAAAATTGGATTTCACCCATAGTACCTTCATTTATATCTTTAAATTTATCTTTACCAGGTTCGTGAGAAGATTTAATTCGAGAATCAAGCATTCCTTGAGCTTTAGTTACTAAATCATAACATGCTTTATCTAATGCAACAGGATCAGTAGAAGCTAATATTCCAATATCTCGAACGATTGGGATTTCGCTAAGGCCAAAACAATCACAATCAGGTGTCACATTCATAACAAAATTGATAAATCCAATTTTATTCTTTTTCTTTTTCCATACCCCATAAGCATATTCAGTAAGACGTTCAGTAAATTCAGGAATTTCAGTTTCCCAATCAAGATCGATTGCCTGTTCTGGACAATGGGCAATGCAATCCCCACAACCAATACACTTATCTGCATCCATTTCGGATTTTCCATTAACAATTTCTATTGCATCAGATGGGCATACCCCTACACAAATAGCACAGCCAGTGCATTTTTCATCATCAGAAACAGGCCTAATATTATGTTGCTCACGTTTACCTGCAACAGAAGCACAACCCATGCCCATATTCTTTATAGCTCCACCAAATCCAGCCAATAAATGTCCTTTAAAATGAGAGGCAACAATCATAGCATGACAATTTATGAAATCTGGCGCAATTTTTACATGTTTAAAATGCTTTTGGTTAATTTCCACATCCGTCTCATTTCTTCCAGTAATGCCATCTGCAATTATCACTGGAGCCCCGACCACACCAAAATTAAAACCATGATGATTTGCCGTAATCAAATGATCAACAGCATTCTTTCGATGATGGTTATAGAGGGTGTTAGTATCAACTAAAAAAGGTTTTCCACCTTCTTTCTTAATTTCATCAACAATGGGCTTTAAATTCCATGGGGGAACAAAAGTAGTATTTCCATGTTCCCCAAAATGAGCTTTAATTGCAGTAAGATCTCCTTTTTCGATTAATTTTTCAAATCCAGCAGATCTGAAAAGTTTGATCAATTTATTTTGAATATTTTCATCTTCATTTTCGGCATGCATGTCAGCATAATATACTTTACTTGGCATTTTAATCACTTATTAAACCTAAAAAGAGGTCATTTAAAATTATTATTCTTGTAATATTGTTTATCCCATCTGTAAAAAATTAATTAAAAATAATAAAATTCAAAAAAATATAAAATCTCATTCAAGCTGAATCAAATCTTGAATTTTAAACGGGTTTTGAATATTTAACTCTCTAATTTTATCATCTAAGTTTTTTAAGAAATCATGAAGATTTCTTTTTGGAATCCTACAACCAATTGCGTTATAATGTCCACCTGCACTCCCACCATGTGCTTTAGCAATTTCTGGAATAATAACGCGCAGGTCAAATAAATATCGACCCCGTATTGTTAAATCTGCTTTTTTCTTATTAGTATGCATATTAACTATTGATATTCCCAATAAAGTCTCTGCATGACCCATTATCCAATGAGCAATTTTCGACTTGGAACCAGATGGGGGATCCATTATATATGCAATATTTTCTAATTTTAGATATGATCTTAAGATAAATTTACGAAAACTCTTATCTTTCCGAGTAATTTCTAAAGCATTTCTTGTTAATTCTTTAATTTCACATGGATAGCTTCCTTGACTTAATATTTTTACTAAATGTCTCAAATTTTCATAATCTGGACCATTTCCATATGGTTTTATACCCTGTGCGAGAATTCCAGCATCAAGATAGAGAGTTCTTCTTTCAAAATGCAACATCAATCCTTGCATCAATGGTGATTCATCTAAATAATCACAAATCGCCCCTAATAAGGCAATATATTCTGCTTTTCTAGGTAATAATGCATAATAAAAGCGATAAACAATTTCAGTCGCAGATACTTCTTCATTATGAACAAGATTTACATTAGGAGGTAAAGGCCCTGGTAAAATATGATGATCTATGTAGGTAATTACATAATTCTTATAGTGATGCTCAAAAATATCATAAATTTCTTCATATGAATTAAAATCGAGGGCAATATCACAGATGATTAAATCATCTTGTATCTTTTTTAGATCATAGGCTAAATCTGTTGGATGAGTAAAAATAATTCTGGAATTTTTAAATTCTGGAGTCATTTTTATGAGGGTTGCAGAACAAATACCATCACTATCAAGATGAGTAAAAATAGTAGTCATAAAGAAGAATATAGATCTTGAACGAAAAAATCTTAATATTAGTAAAATTAGAAATAATTTATTTTAATTAGGAAAAATTTGAAGAAAAAAAATTATGAATAAACTGGAGCTGCTGGTCGAGAATCTCTGAGTTTATTAATATATTTATTATAAGCAGATTGGAAATCTTCTTTCTTAATGATTTTTCGGTTATTTCGAATTGCATTCATTCCTGCTTCAGTACATATGCTTTTAATATCTGCACCTGAAAGGTCGTCTAAATCTATTGCTAATTTTTCGACATCAACATCTTGAAGAGGCATATTTCTGGTGTGAATTTTAAAAATATCTTTTCTTCCTTTTGCATCTGGAAGGCCAACTTTAATAATTCTATCAAATCGACCAGGTCGAAGGATTGCAGGATCGAGAATATCAGGACGATTAGTTGCTGCAATAATTTTAATTTGTTGATTAACTTCAAATCCATCCATTTCTGCTAACAATTGCATAAGAGTTCGTTGAACTTCTCTATCGGAAACTTGAGAGTCAGTTGTACGTTTTGAAGCAACAGCATCAATTTCATCAATAAATAATACAGCGGGAGCTTTTTCTCGCGCTAAAGCAAATAATTCTCTAACTAAACGAGCCCCTTCCCCGATATACTTTTGAATTAATTCAGAGCCAACTAATCGGATAAATGTTGCATTGGTAGCGTGAGCTACTGCTCTCGCAATAAGAGTTTTTCCAGTTCCAGGAGGACCTTCTAATAATACACCATTTGGTGGTTCAATTCCAATAATTTTAAATATCTCAGGATTAGTTAAAGGAAGTTCAATCACTTCACGAATAGTAACAATTATCTCATCTAAGCCTCCAATATCTTCATAAGTTTCTGTAGGTCTTTCATCTAATTCCATGCCTGCAACATAAGCATCTACATTAGGAGGTAAGATTTTCACGATTTTTAGGGTTTGTTGGTCTACTCCAACAACATCTCCAGATTTTAATGTGTCAAATGGAGAGGCAACTAAAAAATCATTACCCGAAGGTGTGTGAATTACAACAAAACTTTCATCTACTAATCTTGAAACGGTAGCAAGTAATAAGGGAGGAATAGCCATTTTCTGTATTCGACGTTGCAACCGATCTAACTCGTTTCTATATCTATCTCTTTCACGTAATGCCCGTGCAAGTTGTTCTCGAGTCTTTCTATATTCTGTATCATTCATTTCTACATATCACTAAAATTAATTAGATGTAAAAAACTTGTGGATTTGAATTATTATAATATTATGTAATAAAGGTTATAAAAAAAAATCAGGTTTAATTCCAAAAATATTTCCTATAAATAGAAAAATCATAGATACTTAAAAAATAAAAAATCATTAATCAAAAGGTAATTTTTGATTTGAGAAAATAAATTGTTAAAAAGTTGAAAAAGAATTATAAAATTTCATGCTTTAATTTCTAATTAAGAAGATAATTTGACAATAAAATATTATTAGAAAAATGTTAGTTTTAAAAA
>CAYPTZ010000193.1:0-6755 GCA_964413395.1 uncultured archaeon
CGATGGCTGAAGGTATCTCTTGGTGGGATGAAGATTTAAAATCCAGGCAACAGATAACAGTTACTGAACCAGGTGTTATGGATCGTGTTAATGAGCCAATAGATTTGTTATTTAATTTTAATAACAACACCTGTCTCAATAGTAGTATATTATTGACTGAATTAAGTGGTGAAACTCAAATTCGTTTACCTAGTCAGGTTTGGAATATCACTTTTTGGACTGAAATGAGTGTTGATACGGAATTTATCCAATCTTGCACCGTGACAACTTCATTAAACATTGATCAAGACGAAATAAAGACTCTGTTTATTTATTATTCAAATGAAACTCAAAAAGATTTTACCGCGAAATATTATACAGAGACATTTATGGATACTTCTCTTACTGATGGTCGTTTAGTGGTAAAAAATAACAGATTACATATAGAATTAGCGGAAAAAAGTGCTTTTGATAAATTGAAATTATTAACTGGGCCTTCTACCGACGAAAATTATCACACTCAATATTCAATGTCACCCTCTTCAAGTATCAGTGAAGATATTAGTGGAAGTTCAACATATTATTCTCCCGATGATGACGGATTTATTCGAAATTGGATTATTGCGGGTCCATTTGTTACAAATACCTACACGACAGATTGGGATGATTCCCCCACAGTATTTTATAACGGTTTGGAACATAATTATAATCCTGGATATAATTATGTTCGATCTGATATCGATTATAAGGCGGGTGATTTGACACAAGAACCTGATCCTGGATTAGTTGCTGAAAATTATGCAGGTCCAAGCACTTGGTCAAAATTTCAATCCAATATAAGCGAATGGATAAATTTTGACACTACTTCGGGATTTACAGGTGATTATAGGGCGGCATATGCATTTACCTATGTTTATTTCCCTTCGGATGTCGAAGAAGGATTTGTATGGGTTGGAAGCGATGATGGAGTTCGAGTTTGGATGGACCATAATTTTATTTATGATAATCACGATACGCGAGGTCCTGGAAATGATTATGATGCTGAATCTGTCGGGTTAATTACTGCAGGATGGCATTCTGTAATGGTAATGGCTGAAGATAGTGAAGGACAGTGGGGATTTAGCTTGCATTTCTCAACTCATGGAGATAATTCTGATGATGGTATACATTATACAAAAATTGATAAATTAATTGTTTCATTAGAACCAAAAACACTAATTAAATCTATAAATATTGTGGAATCTGGGCCAATATTTATGAAAGCTGATGTGGAATGGAATGTGTATGATCCTGTGATACAGGAAGATATGAAGGTATGGGAGACCATCACTGTTTATCAAGGGATGGACATGTATCAATCCGAAAGGACTTTTTGGTGGGATTCAGATAGAAGTGGAGCAAATAGCGCTTTTGGAGCAGTAAATACTATGTATAACACTTATGATGGTAGTGATCCCTCTTGTGTTGATAAATTTGTCAAGGATGGGATAGAACTTGATTTAGATGATGCCAATGAAGATTATTCGGCAGCCAATTATACCTTTGTATATGATTCTACCTATCAGATAAATGGAGATAATGATAATTTTGGGCAAGGTGTATTTGTTACTAATTATTCTCCTGGAGAAAATGCATATCTCACATCTGTAAATTCAACTGGTTATATCTCTGGATCTAGTCCTAATCTTATTGTTGGATCTAGTACAGATTTAGATAATTTTGGTCCACATGGTGTTTATGGTTCTGGAAACGCAGATTATAATGTTTCTATAGAATATTGGGAAATGGCAAAACACTTACCTTCAGATGATATTGGACTAGAATTAAATAACTATTATGATTCACTACTAGAGCCCCTTCAATATTCCATTGATGGAATCGTTGAACCATTATTTAATACTTTAACTTTGAATTTAACTGATGTCGATGGTAATCCTGCTCCCGGAATCAAAGCTTCACTATATAATACAACAGATGACTGGTCAGGTATTGATCCCACTTTTGATGTTCAAAATTTAACTTCATTAGATGATGGAATCGTTAATTTTCCTCAATTGAAATATGGTAATTATTCTATTGTGCTATCATATCAAGTATATAATTTAGCTCCAATTGAACTAAGGACTGTAAATGTTACTTTAGATGCATCTAAAACTATTGATGTTGAAAATTTAAACCTAACTCGATTAACTATTGATCTGAAATTTTATGATCCAGCTCTTGCCGGTGAACCAATTACTGGAGCTAATGTATCGCTCTATTGGAATGCTACCAATGAAGAGGGGACATATGTTGGTTATGAAATATCAAATGAATTAAGTCAAGTCCAATTTTACTATTTAAATCAAACAGAATCAGCAGGTAATTATAGCATTAAGGTATCTTCATATGGTGCCTATCGATACATTAATCAAACTATCTTTGGCGGAACTTCTTTGTATACACTCAATTTTACCCTATCAGAAGAAACATACAAAATAATCTCCGTTGAAATGGATGAATATGAGACCAATTTAGATATGATGTCTGGAGATTTATTCAATACTCATTTCTGGAGTGAAAATATTACAGTAGTTGCAAATTATACTTTTGGTCTTCAGGGTGGCCCTTTTCAAGCTATTACTGGAGCTTCAGTGAGAATGGAAATTCGGAATACAAACGATATTACCACTCTTATATATAATGATTATTTAGTGAATAATGGAACTCCAGGTTTTTATGGTCTTCCCTTTAATTCTACTGATATCAATTTTCATTTGAATACTGATGATCTTTTTTCATGTATAGTTATTGCGGAAAAAATTGGATTCTCAATGCAAAGAGGTTATTTCAATATTAAATTGAAAAAGCATACTTCAGATGTGATTCTTGATTTTATCAATAATACCGCCATTTCATTTGGGAATGATGCCGAATTAAGTGTATTTTTGAATGACTCAACCATTGATAAAGGAATTGGAGGTGCAACTCTAACATGTAATACGGGATTATATTCAGCACTTCCATTATCTGATGATGGGAATGGATATTATAGTATTATTTTGCAATCTGACGATTTTGCAATAATTGGGCCATATACTATTGTTATTACTGTAGAATCTGATTATTATGAGGAGGGCGATCTTTCCATCGATGTAGAATTAACTGTCATTCCAACTGTGCTTATTATTGATCAAGATGATATTGAAGTATATTGGAACCATAATTTTAGTTTGGATGTTCATTTCTCCGATTCTTTTACAAATCCTTTGAATTCTGCATTAGTTACTTGGCAATTAGTATCAAATCCAAGTATTAATGGAGTACTTGACCAAAATTCAAGTAAGGGAGATGGATGGTTTTCAATCGAAATTAATTCTACAGTCTTTGGAATCACTAGGGATTATAGTTTAAAGGTTATTGCATCACTTCCAATTTATAAACCTCAAGAAGCTTACATCTCATTAGCTTTATTGGAAGTAAAAACTCAAATTAAAATTAATGATGGTGAAGCAGTATCTGATTTATTGCGATTACCTGTAAAAATTTATCAAACTGATGATTTGGATATAGAATTATATTATATTGATGATCAAACAGGCCAAAATATTGCAAATACTTCAATTAAATCATTTACTTGGAGTTATACTAATAATCCATCTATCTTTGGGGAAGCAGACATAGAAACAGTTGGGGATCACTATAAAGTTGATTTCAATACAACTATTCTCGATGCAGGAAATTACATCCTTTTAATTGCCATCGGTGAATTGAATCATGAACAAAAACAAGCCTTAATCTTATTAACCGTCGAAAAACGTATTATCAATTATGAATTTGCAAATGATTTAGCTCAAAGTGTATCCAAAGTCGCTGGAGAAGCATTCACTTTTTCAATATCTTTAACAGATGGTATTACAGGAGATCCAATAATCGGGGCAACTGTTGTTATTTATTTTAATAACACTATCAGCAACATTACGTTAGTTGATGAAGATGGTGATGGAATATACAATGCTACAAAAATATTTACGAAAGATGAAGCCAATGCTTTCTTCCAAGATCGAACATTTGTATGTTCTGTAATAATATCCGCAGAGAATTTTGCATCAGAAGAAAAAGTAATTAGTATTACAATAAAAATGAATGAAATTGCAAGTGGATTTCCAACATTTTATTTACTACTTGCTGTTGCTGCTGTGGTAATAGTATCTGCAACTCTTGGTGGATATAAATATGTACAATATGCAAAAATTCCAGCCTTTGTTAAATTGATTGATAAAGTAAAGAAAGATATTGGAAAAGAAAAAGAATTATCTAGAGAAAAAGTCACGGTATCAGTTAATGATGAAGTATATGAGCGATTTGGAGATCTTTGGGAAATCTTAGATCTTGATTACAAATTAATCATGGATAAAAAGGATGATTCTGGTTCAACGAATAATTTCGCATTAAATGATAATAATATTGGAGGAAACTAAAATGCCAACAGGACTAGTAGTTATGCATTGGAATGAGAGGGTAGGAGTTGAAATTTTAGGTGCCTATCCAGAAGAGAGTACTATTCAAGATAGAACTTTGATGCAATTGTACTCTCAACATGAATTTACTGGGGATGCTGGTTTAGTATCATTAAGTGCAGGTGCTGTAAATCTTGCATCCTATTATACTGGATCTGAGACAGCTGTTTATGTAATTTTAATCTTAACAGCAGAAGAAGATGGGGATGTTTATGAAGAAGGATTGGCAGAAATTACTCGTCAAATAATCAGCAATATCCATTCTGGAGATTTAAATAGTATTTTACCTCCTCTTTTCCAAAGATTGTCTGTATATCCGACATTGAATGAAGAACAACGTTATGCTTTGTTGCTAAACAGTGAAATAAATCGATTATTACTGAATCGATTACGAGATGAAGCTGTAATTTCAAAAGCTGAGATTTCTATATGGATGAAAGATCGATATAGAGAGGGATTTGTTGACATTGAGACTATTATTGCTTCGTTAGTTAAATTAGGCTTAATTAAAATTGCTTCAGTTAAAGGATTGACTTCAGATATGGTATTTTTAACAGAAGATTTAATGGCAATTCGAATTCCTCCTGGAAATTTAATTAAAGATCCTGTGGATCGACATCTACCAGAGTCATTAAAAGAGACTTATTTATCAGAAGTAAGAAACGTTTTTCAATCCTATGTTCCAAATCAAAAAGATAATCAAAATATAATTGAAAATATCTTCTTAGATCCAGCTTGTTATGAAGTTCTAAAGCTTATGCGAGAGGCAATCGTAACACGAAATGATTTAGAAAAACTAAAAAAGAAGGGCGTAGATGATGTTGATAAAGCGCTAAAAGCTTTTTGGGAAGCTAAAATGGTTTCTGTTTTACAAGATGCTAAAGGTACTGAATATTTTTGCTTGACAACGAATTTCTTCATAGATAAATTTTATCCTCGGTATAATGTTGATACCATTATCAATCAGTACCGAAGCAAGTCGCAAAATAATACTGCTTTAATAAAAGCATTATCTTTAATGAAAGAAGAATATTTTAATGTTGAAAAAACTGCTTATCTGCCTTCTAAAAAGAAGAAATAAAATACCTTTTTTCTTATTTTTTTTTTATTATTGTATCAAACATTAAAATTCTATGCCTTTTTTTTATGAATTCAAAATCTATTTCGATTTTACCATGCAAAATCTTCATTAATTACAGAAAGAACTTACAAATATTTTTAGCACTGACACATCAAAATTATTCTGAATATAATTACATGTAGATATTAGTTTATACATGTTTAATGGATAAGATTGTAATGGTTAAAACTTATAAAAAAATTAAAACTTTGTTATTTCTTTCGTTATTTATGATTCAAATCTTAGCTTTTAACAACTTAAATAATCCCATAAAACAAAATGGTGGAAATTTAAGTCTGGATGAAGAAGAGATGAATTTTAATGATAATTTTGATAACAATTTACAGAATAAGGTGGTTGGACAAGATCCTCCTGGTAATTATGCCACACCACCAAGCACTTGGTGGAATGAAACATATCAATTTCGAATTCGAGTTGAAATCAATAATACAAAATCTTTCAGTAGAAATCTTCCTATTGAAATCGATTCATCTTTTATTGATGGAAACGCCTATAATAATACTCTTCGTATTGTTAAATTTACTGATGAAATAATTGAAGAATGGACACAAATTCCCTGCCAAGTTATTGACCCCGAATATAGTGGGGATTTTTATCTTACAGCAACTATTTTATTTGTTGAAAATTCATTACTACCTGGTACAAATGTATATTACATCTATTATAATTCAGAAGATGTAATTGATGATACGGATTATGATGATATTCTTTTAACGACTAATTTAGTAGGCGATAATTTAAATGTACAATGGAATGATTCTAAGGGAAATGGGTACGAAATTGAGATGGATGTAAATAGCGGAATGAATCATTTAGAATTCATTAATGATGGAAATAATCTTCATACTGATAACTCTACAGCTCCTGGGCTTTTAGATATTGAAAGAGATTTAATTGGATATTGGAGTTTTGAAGATGATGCTATTGAACAAACAGGACATTGCCCTCAATTTGAACCACCAGGTTATACTGATTATGGCGATGTAAATTATGGGCCTGCTGTATACGGAAATGGTAGAATTTTTGATGGAACTGATGACTATATCGCAATTGACGCTGATGAAACCCTTTATGGGGGGTTGCTAAGTACGAATGGATTCACCGTTATGTCATGGTTTAATACTACTAGCCAACCT
>CAYPTZ010000194.1:0-6738 GCA_964413395.1 uncultured archaeon
TAGTAAAAAATATGAAAATATTATTAGAAGATTTTGAATCAATTGGTGCAGAAGATGCAAAACGGTTGAAAAAGCAGATGGATATTAAGTCTGTTGATGATTTTCAACAATATTCTGTTAAAGAAATCTATGAGTCTACTGGAATTGATATTAAGCGACTTCAACAATGGGCAGAAGTAATTGAATTATTTCAAATTCCAGATCTTTCATCTCATGAAGCAGAAATATTATATTATGCCAATATTAATTCTATTGAAGAATTAAGCCATAGACAATCAATCCGTATATTCTATAAAATCAAAGAAGTTGATTTAAATAGCCATTATATAATTCTGAATATGCCAACATTTGCGAGAATTAAAAAATGGGTATATTATGCAAAATTAATGAAACAGAGAGATAAATTGGGATTGGATATTCCCATTATTATGTTACCAATGGTATACTTCGATAATGCGAGTGAATTAAAGAATTTTAATATATTTACCGTCGATGATTTTGTCCAAAAAGAATCTTTGATTCCAAATATATCTAAGAGAATAAATATGTCAAATAAAAATTATAAGGACCTCAAAAATATGATTAATATTTTAAAAATTCCAAGAATTGATATAGAAATTGCCAAAATCCTATTTAAATTAGGAATTAAAACACGGAAACAATTATTAGAGGAGAATTCTGAAGATTTATATAATAAAATTAAAGATTATTTTCAGCAAACAAGTGAAAAATCTGACGAATTAGCAATTGAAGATATCAATGAAATATTAAAAACAACTAATATTCAGGGAGTAGCGATTTAAAATGGTTTTAAGCAATTTAACGGTAATTTTAATATATATTATAATTGGTATAATTATATTTTGTTCTGGTTTTTCATTAGTATATGCGAATCTGAAGAAGCTAAATAGAGTTGAAGGGGAAAAATTCGATTTTGGGGATATTGCATCCATGGTAGGCTTTGGTTTATTATTTGCTTTAGCCATTGTTTTTATGTTGAGTATTTCCTTTGAAATGACAGCTTTAGCAAAGCTTCCCAATATTGGGGGATATATTTTACTTATTATGTTAGGATTTATCATTTTTTATCCATTATGGGAGGTTATTTTATTAGGCAAACCGACAAGTGATTCTGTTCATGATTTCCATAAATTTCTAGAAACAAAAATTTTAGATAAATTTCGAGGAAAAATGGCATATGTAGTAGCAATACTGATTTTCATTGTGTTATATATTGTTCCAATCTTATTATTATTGAATTTTACCAAGTATGATAATCTTTTACAAGTCAGTTTTGTGTGGTTTTTAATATTTCCCTTATTTTTTTTAAATTATTTCGCAGCAAGTGGGACAGTTTCTGGAATTATTTCAGTAACATATAGTCATACTATCCCATCAAGAGTATATGAAAATTGTGAATTAAAATTATCAAAAGGAAGAAAAATTGTGAAAATCATTATAATTGCTTTAATATGGATTCCTTTTCTATTGAATTTATACAATTTAATTCAACCTACAATAATGATGATTAATGGAGAAGATTTGATTGGGACCATGGAATTGAATGTGAAATTTATGGCATATTTTGGGTTAACAAACATAACATTGTTTGGTATTATCGGATTTTTTGATATTTATTGGAATAAAAAATCAAAAACAAAAGCAATAGATTATTTCTTTGCAGGGTATTTAATAATTGGAATTTCCATTAATATGTTAATCAATTTTTTCCAATTGAATCCTGAGGTTACCTTAAAGATATTTGATAGCGTTTCACTTTTAGCCCCATTAGGAGAAATATTCACTGATAATCAAATTTTATTACCATTAATCATAATTCAAAGTTTTATTACTTTTATCTATGGTATCATGAGATTGATAGCAAAGAAATCAGATTTTCAATCTGATATTAAGTTAAAAGCAACCTGCAGTGCATATGGGGAAATTGATTTAGATAAAATTATCCAAAAGCGCAAAGAAATTATTGAAAGGCAACAGAAAAAAGAAAATCTGGATGAAATTAAAGAAAAAGAAGATGAAAGTATTGAAAAAACTCAAAAGACTAGGTTTGGCTCAATTAGGTTAAAATTAAGAAGATTTTCTTTTCTAAATAAAGAAATTCTATACATTGGGGCAGAAATTATCGATATTGCCACTTTGTATAAATCCTTATTGGAACCACCGCTATATTCCAAATTTGGCGTTGATCTAAATGAGCAACTTCGTACAAAGGCAGCACAATATTTGTTTTTAATGAGTACAGATGGGAAAGATTCTGCTCAAAAAATAATAGATTTTGTTTTCAGAGTATATATTGATTCATTAAATGCAAAAATAGATGATGATAATAAGCACTATTTTGTAAGTAAAGAAGCTTTCGATTTATTAGGTGAAATAGGAAAATTATACCCTGATTTATTAATGGACCGTTTAATAAACGCTATTGAAATCAAAGATATATATGTTCAACAATATATCTTAGACGCTTTAGGGGATATTGGAGAGGACAAAGAAAATATGTTGATAATTTTAGAGAAAATCTCACCTTTATTTAAGCATCCTCAATATAAAGTCCGACATTCGGCATTTCAAGCAATGACTGAAATGATGTTAGAAGGGGATACTTCTGATAAAATCTATGTCTCTAAAGCATTAAAGTCCGTTTATAATATATTAGCAGATGATTCCCAAGTAGATATTATTAATTCCTGTTTTGAAGCACTTGTAGAAATGAGTGCCAGAATAGCAGATAATATGGAGATGGACCAAATAATCCCATTCATTCGCTATAATAAGGGAAAAAATAAAGAACTTGAAAATTATATTATTCAAAATGCAATAATTGTCCTAAGTTATATGGTGTATTATAATATTGAAAAATTTGGAACACTTATTGAGGAATTTAAGAATTTTATTAGAGATGAACGAAATTTCATACGGTATGCCGCAGTAGATGCATTAGGGAATTATATTTTAAAATGTCCACAAGAAATGATTGAGCCAATCGTGTTAGATTTATTAGATATCTCTATTAGAGATGATGATGATGATGTTGCACATATGGCAACTGAAAGTATAGCAGAATTCCTAGTTCTCTATCCAAAGTTCCAGATTTCAATAAATGAGCAAAGATCTTCAATCTTAGATTTCTATACAAATGCCTTAATTTCCTCGGAAAGACAAATTGCAGAAAATGCAAGTGAAGCATTAAAACAAATATCACCACTCTATGATGATGATATTTATCCGCTTTTGGAAACCCATCTGAAATCCGAAGCAAATTTAGAAATAGTCCGTGATTGTTTATATGTCATTGCTCTTTCTGGCAAAGAGGAGCATGAAAGTACAGATTTAGAATTGATTTATAAATTAGCTAAACACCATGAAGCTAGCGTTCGTAGTGAAGCAATATTTGCTATAGGATGTTTAATAGAAAATCGCTCAGAGATTGATCCCAGAAGAATTGAAGCCAATTTGAAGGATAATGATCCTGAAGTAAGATTTAATACAATTTTTACACTTGGAAAAATTGGTAAAATTAAGCCCAAAGAAGCAATTGAAATTTTAATTCGACATCTTCATGATATGGATAGAAATAGCATTGATTTAGTTCATGAAGTTGAATTATATGCAGAATCATTAGGAACGATAGGGAATCTCTATCCATCGAATGAAATTATTATGGTTTTACAAAATGTGTTAATTGGAGATACTCATCCTTTAGCTAAAGATACTATTGCCCAAGCATTAGGTTTTATTGGACGTGGAATGATTGAATCAGGAAAAGCCATTCGTCAAATTGAAAATGAAAGTTTTTACAATCATATCTCATGGCTTCATGAAATGACAAAGAAAGAATATACAATAGGAAATTTAATAATATATTTCATTCAAGCCCTTGAACTTAAGGGAATTCCTAATTCTGTAATGAATGAGATTTCTGATTCAATTCAAGATCTTTTACCTGTTTTTCTATTTACTGATTCCACTGAAAAAGATAATGATGAAATTTTACTGATTATAAAACAAATGCTCTCCCAAGCATATTATGCAAATTATAATAATGAAATTTTAGAAACCATTGATCGAATTGATTCACTTCTAAGTTTTAAACAATATTTCAAAACTGATGATCCTGAACTTAAAGACCAATTTTTTTTCTATACCAAACAATATACTCCGGATGGGAAGCAGTTCCATGATCAAGGGGAAATTTTCTTAACCTTATCTAAGACAGATAAAAATTACCTTCAATATGCATTGAAATCGTTTGAAATCGCCAAAGATTTATCTCCTTTTGAATATTTTACTCCAAATGCGATTTTTCAAATGGGACTAATTCATGAAAAATTAGGGAATGCTGCCGAGGCGAAATCATTAATGGAGAATGCCTTAGAAATCTTTATATCTCTTGATGAAATCGAAATGATGAAAGAAGTCGAATCACATTTAAATGTGTAATTTTTTTTTTTATTATTTATTTTTTATTCATTAGAGTTATTTTGGAAATAATTGTATTTCTTTCTTCTTCTCAGCCATATTATTATAATCATAATTGTAGAAATTAATTAGTTTTGGTGAAAGTAATGCAAAATCTATTTTAAAAAAATCTTTTCCTTGATTGCTGAGATTTTTACTAGAAAAATTGTCCGACGATCCTCAATTGCGGAGAGAATCTCTATAAATTTTATAAGATCGACATTATTAGTTTTTGATAAAATACGATAAAAGGAGAAAAAAGTGAAAAAATAATGAAAAAATATTTTAAACCTCAAAGAAAAACAAAAAAAATGAGGTTCACCATGGTATTTATCAGCGCGTTGATTTTGTTAGGTAATGTAAATTTTTCTCTAACATCGATTAACCAACCGACGAATATTACTATGCAGGCAATAGAAGTTAAAAATGCTGCTGTAGATCCTACTGCATTCATTTCAGTTTGGGATACTGCGATAAATGAAATTTATGATAATTCAGATAATCAAATTATATTACCCTTAGAATCTAGGGGGATATATAATTTCACAGTAGATTGGGGGGATGGTATGAGTAATACGATTGTTAGTTCCAATTATACAGATGCAAGACATATATATTCTACAACAGGAATATATACTATTTCTATCACCGGAATTCTTATCGGGTGGAGTTTTAGAGGGACTGGAGATCACGATAAATTACTTGAAATTCAACAATGGGGATCTTTACAGCTAGGAAATTCTGGGAGATATTTTGAGGAATGTTACAATTTAAAACTAACCGCTACTGATAATTTGAATTTAACAGGAACCTCCAATTTATTCCAATCATTTAAGGGTTGTAGTAATCTTGGGGATACTGGTAACATGAATGGATGGGATGTCTCGAGTGTTATGGATATGGAAGATATGTTTAATGGGGCAGATTCATTTAACCAGCCCATTGGAGAGTGGAATGTCTCGAGTGTCATGTATATGAGCGGGATGTTTTCTAATGGGGATTCATTTAATCAGCCCATTGGAGAGTGGGATGTCTCGAGTGTTATAGATATGGGGATGATGTTTGATAGTGCAGATTCGTTTAATCAGCCCATTGGAGAATGGAATGTCTCGAGAGTCATGGATATGAGTTGGATGTTCGCTAACGCAAAAAAATTTGACCAAAAAATTGGAGGGTGGGATGTCTCCAATGTCAAGGATATGAGTTTTATGTTCTATGAAGCAAAATTATTTGACCAAAAAATTGGAGGATGGGATATTTCAAGTGTAACGGAAATGACTTCTATGTTCTATGGAATTACATTATCTACTGAAAATTATGATCATTTGTTGTTGAGCTGGTCCCAATTACCATTACAACAAAATGTATGGTTTAGTGCTGGTAATTCACGTGCTAGTGAGGAAGGCAAAAAAGCAAAACAATTTATCGAAGAGACATTTAATTGGAATATTGCAGATCGTTCCAGTAATGGTTATATTTTCTGGATAATGGGTTATTCCCTCATTGTCGGTGGTTCATTCTTAATATTTTTCATGACAAAGAAATTTAGAATGAATCGATAACCAGTTTTCCCTTTTTTTTAGTTTTCATGGAATATTTTTATAATTTATAAAATTAATTATGAAAAATTTCATGATAAAGTTTTGTAATAATTTTCAAACATTTTTTCATAATTAAATTAGTTTTGATTATTGAAATAGTATGCAAAAAATGTGGTGGGCATTTGGGCCATGTCTTTGATGGTGGGCCAGAACTAACAGGATTACGATATTGCATTAATTCTGATTCATTAATTTTTAAGAAAAAAGGAGTAATTTGTATTAATACGAGAACATTTTAGTTGAGCTGAATAATTTATGAATAAATGGAAATGAATTTTAGAAAACTTGGCAAAAGAATAAAAAATTAATGATAATTGGAGAGAATGATTAAATTCCTAAATTTTTTCCTTCTTCTTTATCAATTTCTTCTTGACTTTTTAATGACCAATATTTTTTACTTTTCTCTGCGGGAAAAGCGGGAATTGTTGCACTTAAATACCTTAAAATATTTTTTCCAGTATTTTTTAACCCATGATCAGCTTTTGAGGGAACAAATATACAGTCTCCTGATTTTACATGGGCTTGATCTTGGTTAACTGTCATTAATCCTTCTCCTTCCAAGATATAATACATTTGTTCTGGTGGATGGTTGTGAATTTTTTGAATTCCATTCGTTTCCATTATAACTATGGTAATTGAAAAACTTTTGAATTCTGAA
>CAYPTZ010000195.1:0-6724 GCA_964413395.1 uncultured archaeon
TTACCTATTTTAATGTTTTTATTCCATCCTTCATTATATCCAACAATTATCATTCCTATATCATGTTCAATGCAATGATTAACGATTTTTCGAGATGCTTTATAGAAAAAGTCACGTATTTTGTTATTTCATGTGGGATGGAATTTGAAAATTCGATTTGTAATATGTTGACCATTAGATTTTTTAGATAAAGACTTATACTTAGCCAATTCTTTATTATAAAATTGATTGATAGACTTTATAACACCGCCTTTAATAACTCCTCCTGTCTAATATAAATTATTTAATGTAAAAACTCATTTAGGATTTGGTTTTTTTCTATCTTTTATCAAAATACATCACTTTTAAGTCTTTCAAGTCAAATGATAATTTCTCCCCACCTTGAGTCGTTACATCCACTTTTTTATCTTCAGAACGGTTTGGTATATGTTTATCTAACGTTTTCATAGCAGTATATATTGAAATTAAATATTTTTGATCATATATTTTTTTTCCCAAAGAAAATCCTTTTTCATAAAATCGCATTGCTTCAGTCTTATCGTTTGTTTGTTTTGAAATATTGCCTAGATTAAAATATGCTACTACAGCTTCATCTAGAAGTCCCACTTCTAAAGCAATTTTTAATATATCTGTATAATATTTCATTGCTGAATTCCATTTATTAAGGAGGAAATCTTTCTGCGCTAATCGGGTAGTCTCAAATATTTTACCTTCTGGAGTATTGGGAAAATTTTGCTTTATATACTCAATTTTTTTAACCAGATCCATCTTAATCAGTTCATAATTCAATTCTTGATTGGAATTTAATTTTATTGATATTTTATGGGCTATTTCTATGGCTTTAAATGCAGGAATATACTTTCTTATTCCAGAATATGCATTTGCTAAACTGTAATATAGTAGGCCTAAGGTGCTAAATTTATTCAGTGAAGTACAAATATCTGAGGCAATCCGAAAATGTATTATTGCCTCATAATAATTTTGGTTTTTTAAATTTTTATTCCCTTTTTCAAAATGGAATTTTGCACTGGAAACATTAATATTAATTTGTGGATAAGAAACTTTAAACATTCTTAATCGTTGGGATTTTTCAGTATTCACATCATAAAGAAAATAACGGTCTTTAGGATAAAATTCTAAATTAATTTCAGCAAAGAATTGCTTAATTGTTTTAGAGGCATCATCATTTTGCTTTTTTTCGATAAAATTTGATGATTCAGTTTTTTTGATCTTTTTGAAACCAATACGATTACTTAGATTGTTCAGAAAATCATTAGATGAATAATTATTTTTTGAATTAAGAGGTGGCACATCCTTTTTCTTTTTTGTCATATTATTAAATTATATTTTTGAAATTAAATAGATTTTGAAAATTTTGAAAATTTTGAAAATATCTCAATATATCAGAAAGTCTGGAGGTTTTGAAGGAGAAATATAAAAAAAAAACCATGAATGTATCAGTATTTTTAATAAAAGTTCATTCAAATCTTATAGATCTTAACCTTATTTCCTTTATCAAAAATTTATTATATTCCAATTTCTACTTTTTAAGGTTTTAAATTATCTACTAATGGCAAAAAAATCCACTCAATCATTTTGCACAATAAAAATATTCAATTTTTCACTAATTTATATGTAATTCTCAAAATTTCAACTAAATTTTATTTTTAAAAATATAGGAAATAAAGGATATTTTAAGATCTCATGTTTCCATATTGAACAGCCATAGTCCTAACTGCACCTGAATCTCTATAAATACAGATTTTTTATCCAGAATTAAGATAAATTATAAATTTCTAAATACACCACAGATTTGCCCCAGAGTTGACACGATCATATCTGCTGCCTTACTATTTTGTGGGGCAGATTTTCCATGGGATATCCATAATGTTTTCCATCCCATATTTTTTGCTCCGACAATATCAGCATTCCAATCATCTCCGATATGCAGTATTTGATGGGGTTCTAATTCCAGATGATTTTGTCCTACTTTGAAGATTTCGGAATGCGGCTTTAAATATCCCACATCACCCGAATATATTAATTTTTCAAAGAAATTGCTCATTTGATAATACTCCAAGATTTTTTCAACAAAATTTCTTGATTTAGGTCTCCCTCGACTTGGAATATTTGAAGTAATAATCATTCGGACGCCTCCATTAGAGAAGTATTTGAGAATATTTCGTGTTTCTCCAAAAGGTGTTAGTGTTTGTGGAGAAAATCTAAAATTTCCATATTTATTAGAAATTTTGTAAAGTGTATTCAGATCTGGTAAATCATAACCACTTTTTAAAATTGCATCCCGAAATCTCGGAACAAGATCGGGAAAATCTCTTAATTTTGAATTATTACCTGAAATATGGTCCTGATAAACTTTTTTGAAAATCCTGATTAATTGTTCTCTTTTTTCGAATTCAGGTTCAAGGAAAGCTAGGATCTTATGAAGAAATTCTATTTCACGGATCGCAAATTCTGATGTATTTCCGGAAAAGTTAAAGAGTGTCATCCCGAAATCAAAAAATATAGCTTTGCTCTCGCGAATCCATAGATATTTCATCCCCATTTTCAAATGTGATAATCAAGATAGATTAAAAAAATTTATTCAATATTTATTTCAAATCATAACTTCTAAGTAATTTTTAGAATAACAAGTTGTTAAAAAAAAAAGAAAATTATATCTATTCAATTTTGATTGATTAAGAATATAATAAGAAATTCTAGTATTTCCAAAAATAATATTAAGTTCTGTTTATATAATTAGTATAGAATATGGCACACACAATTAAAGAAGAAACAATTGATTTCATTAAAACTTTACCAGATGATGTATCAATCAATGAAATTATGTATCATCTTTATATAAAAGAGACAGTTCTTCAAAGAATAACAGATATTGAAGATGAGAAAGTAAAGCCAATATCAGAACAAGATGCTAAGGATCAAATTGACCAATGGCTACAATAGAATGGCATCCGAAAGCGATTGAAGATTTAAAATTAATTTTTGATTATATTTCTAGAGATTCTCCTCATTATGCAAAATTAACAATACAATCAATCAATAAGCAGGTTGATAATCTTAAAAAATTTTCTCAAATTGGTCGAAAAGTTCCTGAATTGAACAATAAAGATATAAGAGAAATAATTATTCAAAATTATCGAGTAATATATCAAACCACACCAGAAAATATTATCATATTAGCGATTTTTCATTCAAGACAATCAATTAATTTGTAAAATAAGGTTTATAATTTTTTGTTAGGAGATCATTCGGATATTTATGGGGGCTCTGAGGGGGAATCAATACAAATGTGGGTGCAATATCTTTAATTTATTTTTTATGTACGTTTATCACTAAGAGTGAACATCTCAATTTTAATGCAATAATTCTTTCATTAAACTATAAGAGAAGGATAAAATAGAATTACAAGTAATTTTAAAATATTTGTTCATTTCTGAGAATAGATATGAAAATATTAATCACTGGGGCTAATGGATATGCAGCAAGCAATATTATTTCGACTTTACAATCAAAACATGATTTAATTTTAACATCAAGATCAAATAATAAAAAATATCAGAGATTTCCTTTTATTAAGTTAGATTTGACTAAAAAAAATAAAGTATTGTCTAAATTAGAAAAGATTAATCCAGATATAATTATCCATACTGCTGCAATTACATTAATTGATTATGCTGAAGAACATAAAGAAGAGACCTATTTAATAAATGTAGAAGTAGTTAAGACTTTGTGCAATTATTGTGTCAAAAATTCAACATGGTTAATTCATTTTAGTACCGATGCAGTTTTTTCAGGAAATCATGCACCTTATACAGAGGATAGTATTCCACACCCCATAAATTATTATGGGATAATAAAGTTAGAAGCAGAATTGATTATTCAAAAAACAA
This sequence comes from uncultured archaeon, assembly GCA_964413395.1. GTDB lineage: Archaea > Asgardarchaeota > Lokiarchaeia > Sigyniarchaeales > Promethearchaeaceae > Lokiarchaeum. The sequence goes on from CAYPTZ010000195.1 coordinate 3,912, forward strand.
AAAATATTAAATTCACTATCTGTCGTACATCTGTAATTTATGGTTGGAAAGAATTTTTTCATCGCGGAAACCTTTTTTTTAACTTTTACAATCAATTTATTAATGGAAAACACGTATTTGCATCTCAAATTCATTATGGAAATCCAACATATATTGAAGATATTGGGAGAAGTATTGAACAAATAATATATAAAAAAATATTTGGAATTCTTCATATTGTTGGTTCATCAACATTAAATAAATTTGAATTTGCAATGGAAATGGCTTCTATTTTTAACCTTGATCGAAATTTAATTAAACCGATTAAAAAATATCCTGGAAATGCACCTCGTTCTAAAAATTTAAGTTTAATTTCTATATATTCTTCTAAAAAACTCGGAATTATGCTGAAATCACCAAAAGAAGCATTTAAAGATCTTTATCTTTCAAAATTTGATAATAATTGTAAATGTAAGAAGAAATCTAAAAGAAAGAAAAATCAATAATAAATCAACTTTATGATCTTGGGTCGCTTCTCACTATTTTATGTGATACTTCTGGAATTCATATTCATATTTATTTGAATCGAAAGAGAGGTTCATTAAAAAATAAAATACCATTATAAATTGATATAATGAAGATAAATAGCGGTTCTGAGGGGGAATTGAAATAAAATTCATATTTAGAGACAGAATTACCTCATCAATTTTTTATAAAAAGTAAAATTTACATTTAATTATGAATGAAATAAATTCTTCTACTTTTACAAAAAATGCAAAAATAAACCTAGAATTACTAGGCAAAATTGATTATACTGGAAGAGGATTAATTATTGGGAAAAGTCCAGATGATAAAAATCTCATTCATGTATACTGGATATCTGGTAGATCAGAAAATAGTAAAAATCGCATTTTTGTGAAAGATTCAAATAATTTTGTTCGTACCGAAGCATTTGATGAAACTAAAGTAGAAGATCCATCATTAATAATATATTATCCACTAATGCATATCGATAACCTCCATTGTTTATCTAATGGAGATCAAACAACCACAATATATAATTTCTTAAAAAATAATAAACCATATGAACAAGCTATCCTATCGCGTACATTTTAACCTGATCCTCCACATTATACACCAAGAATTTCAGGAATATCAGATTTATCATCAAATAAAATAAAATATCAAATATCTATTATCAAATCATTTCAAAATAATTCAGATTGTATCCATAGAAATTTCTATTCATATAGTAAATCGATTGCAGGTATGGGCCATTGTATTACAGTATATCAATCAAATGGAGAACCATTACCCTCATATTCAGGAGAACCATTTATTCTACCTCTATATAATTCAATTGATAAAAATTTAACAGTTTATTGGGAAAAACTAAATGTTGATAGAAGGATATCAATTTTAGTAAAATTTGTAAATCTTTTCACTCAAGAAATTCAAATTGCAATTAAAAACAAATTAAGCAAATAATGGCGACTCTGAGGGGGAATCGAAATAAACCTCCGGATGATTTTATTAACCCATTATTTATTTACTTAAATCTTTATGATTGAAAAACTCAAAGATAATATATAAAAAATAATAATAATTGGTATTAATCTAAATAATCAAAATACCTTTTTGCACCTTCTATTGAAAGATATTTCTCTTTTTTTTCTTGTTTATCAGACATATTTAACAAAATATTATTTTTTGAGGACATATTTGAATTAAATCGATAATCATCCAATTCTAGATGATCCCTAAAAGACTTCCTAACTTGAACACCTCTTTCTTTTAATTGTTTGCATAATTGCTTCGATTCTTTCGTTAAACTCTTCTTATTAATTGCTAGAGCTTTTAAATTTTGTAAATTTAAGATACTCTCAGGAATATTCTGAATTGGATTATTTCCTAAAAACAAAGCTTCAAGTGTCGTCAAATTACCAATAGATGAGGGAATTTCACTGATGTTATTATCTTGTAAATCGAGGTCTTCTAATTGAGATAATTCTCCCACTATCTCAGGGATTTTATCAATATTACAATTATTTAAATATAAATATTTTAATTTGTGTAATTTAAAAATACATTCAGGATTTGCATTTAACTGATTAAAAGATAAATCTAAGAAGCGAATATTACATAATTTTTCAAAACCATTTGGTAAGGAAGTGATTTTATTATTACATAGAGAAAGCGCTTTTAATTTGCTAAGATTTTGTATGTTTGATGATATCTCTATAAGGTTCGAACAATCTAATTCAAGAATCTCCAGATTATCTAAATTCCAAAATGAATTAGGAAGATGTTCTATTTTTGTATGACCTAACCACACTTCTTGTAAATTTTTACACAAACCAATCTCATTAGGAATTTCTAATAATTTATTCTTTCTTGCAATTAAAACTTTTAAATTTGACAGATTTCCAATTGTATTAGGCAATTTAATTGAAGGTGCCCCATAATATCGTTCACTTAAATCAAGATATTCCAAATTCATTAAATTCCCGAGACTTTCTGGATAAAAACTGGAATTATTTACTCCAATTATTAAACATTTTAAGGTCTTAAGATTACTTATTACATCAGGAAATCATCCTTTTGAGGTTATACCTCTTATCATTAGCGCCTCTATATATTTAAATACATCAAGACATACAAGATCAGTATTTAAATACAAATCTAGTGCAATTACATGTCTTTTATCATCATCAGGTAATTTTTCAGAATATATTGCAATTGCATGATGAACTTTTTTAGTTTTCTCTAACTCTTTTGCTCTTTTTAATTCTTTTTCATCAATTTCACTATAGAATTTTTTTTCTTCTTTATTT
>CAYPTZ010000196.1:0-6700 GCA_964413395.1 uncultured archaeon
GAATTGAGTTTTTGAATTAAATATAAAATAAGTCCTTTCGTCAATTGATAATGGTTATCAATGGTTTGTATAAAACAATCTTCATCCTGCAAATTATAAATTTGAATAAGTTGTCTCCGTGAATTTAATTCTTTTTGAATTTTATTTTGAATTTTCGATATCTTTGAATTTATTGCAATATCCTTTTGTTCCGATGCTTGGATAGATCTCTTAAAATTCATTTTCTCGTTTATTAAATAATTAGGTAAGAATGGATTGAAATTATTACCAATTTCTGTAGAATTGATAGTTCCATAATTATTTCTTACTATATTTTGATTAAAACCATGTCGATTTCTTCGACATCTTCTATTAAATCCGTTTGAATGATGATGATGCATAAGCTAATTTTCCCTCCAATTTGTATGTTAATTTAAAAAAAAAAAAATTCAATAATGTTACTTTGATAATTTTCTAAAATTCATGATGGTAACGAAAGAGTCTAAATTTGATTTCATTTATACATTTAAACATTTAGAAACATTATCTTAAATCTATTACCACTTTTTTTAACATTCTCTTATGAGAATATGTTGAATTAAATTTTATGTGTGGTATATTTGATTTATTGATAAATTTACATCTTTGGTTTAGTTTTTAATTCATATTTCTTCTACCTCTCCCTCTACCATTTCGTCTAAATGGTCTAAATAATCTAAATGGTCTTCTAGAATCAGTATATGTTGTATTTCCTGTGCAATTTCCTAATTTTCTACCTGTTTTTGGACCTGATCCATCTGGTCCCGTTCCATCTCCACCTGGCATTATCAATTTTCACCTCCAATATAATGAATATATATTCATAATTTTCATTATAAATTTAAACACTTCAAATATTTAAACATTATGAATAATTATTCATAATTCGAATTTAAGATTTTTTTATATAAACATGATAATTGTTGTTTTTCCAACACATCATAATGATGGGTTAACTTGCTTATTGAATTCTCGATTTGGAAGAATTAAAAGAAGTAAATGCAAAAAAATAAGATACAAAAATTCCTTTCCAATTAAAAACTTGGTTTTTAATATGTAAAAATTGTTTTAGTGAAATTTGGATTATTTTTTATGTAATATCTGATGATTTTTAATGAATACAGTAAAAATAGAACTTTATTAATTTTTGAATAACATTGTCAATGTAATTCATTTTTTTTCTTGATTTCTGAAGACATCATTGAAAAATATATCAAAAATACAACATAACCATATATCCAGTTGAACATGGATTTTAAAATATTAAATCGAGCATAAAGAAGGGATGATTTAAAAGCTTTGCTTTCTTCCTTTTTATTATGATTCACCAAAATCAAGGATGTCCATCGGTTCCTGCCGATAGCGGATAAATCATCCCAGAATTAATAAATGCAGCGGCATTAAAAGATATTTCGAAAATATTTGATCTAATTTTTCAACGCGATTTTCCACAAAAGAGAAGTGGGTATACTCCGAGTACGTTTGCGATCTACCAAGCACTTATTCAATTTAAAGGATTATCGCCCCACAATATTGCTAAGATGATAAATAAGTCTTGCATTGAGAAGAATGTTTCATTTCAAAAATTTTCTAAATATAAATTTTCCAATTCTAAAATACGACGGCGATTTCCTGATCAACCTGCATTTTCAAGATACTTAACATACTTATCACGTACTACTATGACAGAAACCTTCTGGAATTCCGTTCAATTTGCTCATTTATTAATACTCAAACATCAGAAGTTAATTTCTTCAGATATAACTCTAATTGCAGATTATACAAAAGAGTCTTGCAGAAAAAATAAAGAGGTCCCATATTGTTTTGGGTCAAAAGAAGGAAAAACACACCATAAAACGCTCATATTTTCAATTATTTCTAAAGGATTACATTTTATTATCTCTAATTTTAAAATAAAGAAACAGATGCATAAACTTCCATTTTTTGAGCAAATCTATAATAATTTATCATCAATAGGTGTCACAGTGCGTTATATATTACTTGATCGCGGTTTTTATCGAAAAGAATTACTTTGTGCATTTAAATCATGGAAAATGACTGTCATCATGCCTGGACGAAAATGTGCTCAAATGCAAGATAAAATGCACCTATATTTATCAGGACAAGGAAAAAGATATTGTAAAGGTTTTACAAAACTAAAATATAAGAAAAATATTGGACATCCGACCTTGAAGTTTGATTTACTCCTTTGTCCAAAAAGAAAACAAGTTTTAACCAAGATATTACGAAGAGTTAAAACAAAAAAAATCAACATAGATGATGGTATTAAGAAGATCTTTCCATTAATTGTCCTTTTTGGGAATAAACGTGGGATTAAAAGATTACGAGGCAATGAGTCGCATATCCGTAAATTATATCAGACTCGTTGGTGGATTGAGATTGCCTTCCGGGAAATGAATAGATTAGGATTTTATACGCATTTACAAGATAGAAATAAACGAATGGATATAATAGGTGCAAAAAGTCTTGTGTACAACCTGTGGCAAGTACATCGTTTATTATTTAAAACAGAAAACGCAAAAAGACCAAATTTAGAACTTAATACTTTTTTAGGAAAGACAAACGAACGTTATTGGGTTGATTATAATATCTAAAATACGAGTTCAATCAATTTCAGTAATATAAGATCGGATGTTGGTGATGCTATTCAAATTAAAAATGAATTACATTTTTAATGTTATTAATACCAGAAATTATAGTTTAGTGTTTAATTAGAGAAATTAGAGAAATTAGTCTTTATAAAAATTACATTCCCAATTCTTGCTAACTATGTGAATCCATATGAAAAAATTTTACTTCTTTAGAATGTTTTCTTTTATTTTCATATTTTGGTGTCTTTCACCAAATATTTTTTATGAACTACTCAACAATAATTCAAATATTCAAAATATTACATCTCCTTCTTCTCAAAATGCTGTATTTCTTTCAAATGATATATTGGAATTTCAAATTACAAATCCCCAAAATATTACAACTTATACTTTTTGAGAAAAAAATTATCCTCAAGAAAAATATATCATACAATTTCCCTATTTTTTTGAAGCAATTGATATTAATAAAGACGGGGCATATTCAAACGATATAGATACCAAAATTAATCAATCCTTCACTAATTTATCATCATTTTCAACAAATTTTAGTTCCATAATAGATGACGGAGCATCAGGAATTCATTTTAATCTCACATCCAAGAATGAATATTTTCAAATAAAATTTTGTAATCATCTATTCTCTAATCAAGATTTAACTTTAGAAGTAATTATTGAGAATTATTCCTTTGTTCGTCCTGAAAATGATACTCTTTTAATATTTAACATTCAATTATCGCAAATTGATGAAAATGGTGAAATATTGGCAACAGATCTTTCAGTAACTAATACAAGCCAACAACAAGTAGTAAAATTTGGTAATAATGCTTTTTTTGATGTTGATTCATATGCATATTCAAATCAAGGCCCAAGAAATGTTGAACTTTCCATCGATCAGAATGTCTCCAAAAATACCATATCCGTTGCGTATGAGTATTTTAATCGATCAATCATCCATAATCATCGAATAGGGATTAACTAACTCCACTTAACAAGTACATTTTCACCAACATCAGCAAGTGAGCCCTTAAAGAATCATTTTTGGTTTGAAAATTTTTTGCCTTATTTAATTGGGATTGGAATCCCTTTAATGTGCATAATTTTAATTATGACAAAGGCAGAATATAGAGAATTTCTTTTAAATCGCATTAGCACATTTTCTCCTAAACACCATTTATCAATAGAAGAAGTGCTAGAAAATCAAAATCGAGATCAAATAATTGGATTAATTATTGAATCTCCTGGAATTCATTTTAATCAATTAATGTCAAAAACTGAATTAAAACCGGGTAATTTAGTTTGGCATCTTGATGTTTTAGAATCCTATCGAATTATTAAAAAGAAACGTGTTGGTCAATATATTACCTATTACTCCTATTATTATAAAAATCCATTTTCTGAAATTGATCTTCTACTTCAAAAAAATGAAACTACAATGAAAAGATTGAATTTTATTTCTGAAAACTCTGGTTCATCCCAAAAATTAATCATGAAGGAATTAAATTTGAAACGAAGCACTGCTCAATATCATCTTAATAAACTTCTCAATTCAAATATTATTACCAAATCTATGCATGGAAATAAACTGTTATATGATAAATTTAATGCTGAAAGAATTGATGATTTATAACGCCTTGATCATATGATTTGGTCAATATATTTTTATTGCTTCAGAATTTGAAAAAAAAATTTTCCCAAAATTTGTAATGATAGTATTTCCACCATCATCTTCTATTTTGGGCAAAAATTTCTAATATCTGTTTTACAATCCATTAGTGGTGATTATTATTTAGAGCAATATTTATTGAAACAATATCCATAATTGATCGTTTTATCTGAATTATAGATGATAAAAAACCTTATTTTACAAAAATGAAAATGATGGAATTTATAAATATAATAAAACGACAGAATATAGGATAAAATACAGAATATAGTATATTTTTCAACATAATAATATTATAAATGACAATAGCATGAAAATCATTTTAAACCAATAAAATTTAAGCAAAAAAACCAATTAGCATTTATAATCTATTTCCGTCCTATTATATAAGATGAGTATAGATTCAGATTCGATGTCCAAAACGGAAATCGATAACATTATTTCAAAATATCTTGGCAAACCGGGCCAATTATTATCAACTTTAGAAGATTTGCAAAAAGCTAATCCTTATAATTACTTGCCAAAAGCCATCTTATCACATATTGCAGAAAAAATGGAAATCCCGATCTCGAAAGTGTATGGAGTAGCCACATTTTATTCATTTTTTAATCTAAAACCACAAGGAAAACATTGCATTACCGTTTGTCGGGGAACTGCATGCCATACAAAAAGATCTCAGTTGTTGCTAGAAAATTTACTTGACCTTCTAAATATTGAGGAAGAATTAAATGAAAAGGAAAAAGTGTTCTTAACAACCAAAGATCGCCAATTCACAGTACGCACAATTGCATGTTTTGGACAATGCGCTTTGGCACCAATCTGTGAAATTGATGGAGTAATCCATGCCCATATGAATCTGGAAAAAATGAGAAAATTAATTGATCAAATAAAAAAAAATGATTTAGAATTGGGATCAACAAAACAGGAGATAAATAATTAATGAAAATAACTAATTCTATGATAATTGAAGATTTAAGAAAAGAAGGAATAAAAAAAATATTCCCAAATAAAGTCCGGATTACTGTTGGAATGGGCACTTGTGGAACTGGAAATGGTTCTGAAGATGTATTTGATGCTTTAAAAAATCATATTGAGAAAAATAAATTGGATATTGATTTGATCCCAGTAGGTTGTTTTGGAGCATGTTATGAAGAACCACTTGTTGGTATTCAAATTCCACGAAAACCAATGGTCATTCTAAATAAGGTTCAAAAATACAATGTCAAACATATTACTGATGATTATGTGAAGGGTGAAATCCCTACAGAAAAGGCATTATGTAAAATAGAAGAATGGGATTTTGTTAATTTACCAAATGTCATCCAAATTGGCAAAGGATTTGAAGATATACCAGTATGGAATAAGACGTCTTTTTTTGAAGGACAGCAAAAGATAGTATTAAGACATACAGGATTAATTAATCCCACAGATATAAGGGAATATTTTGGTGTGGGAGGCTATTCCGCTCTAAATAAAGTATTGAGAAATATGCAACCAGATCAAGTAATAGATGAAGTGAAAAATTCAAAATTACGTGGTCGTGGAGGTGCAGGATTCTCAACAGGATTAAAATGGACATTTATGCGAAAAGCTAAATCACATTCAGGTAAGAAATATATTATCTGTAATGCTGATGAAGGAGATCCGGGGGCCTATATGAATCGTAATGAAATTGAAGGTGACCCCCATATGCTTATTGAAGGAATGGTAATTGGTGCTTATGCAATGGGAGCTACATCAGGTATTGTATATTGCCGAGCAGAATATCCCTTAGCAGTTAAAAGATTGCAGGATGCCATTGTAGAAGCTTATGATTATGGAATTCTTGGAGAAAATATTCTTGGAACGAACTTCAATTTTAATTTAAGTATTGTAGAAGGAGCAGGAGCATTTGTTTGTGGTGAAGAAACTGCACTCATTGCATCAATTGAAGGAGCACCAGGTCGACCAAACCCTCGTCCACCCTTTCCTGCCAATAAAGGATTATATACTGATCCAACTAATATCAATAATGTAGAAACATGGTGTAACATCCCTGCAATAATTTCAAAAGGAGCAACCTGGTTTGCTTCAACAGGAGTTGAAAGTGCAACTGGAACGAAGGTATTTTCATTAGTGGGCACTGTAAAAAACACAGGACTAGTTGAATTGCCATTGGGAACATCATTAGATCGCCTTATTTATGATATTGGAGGGGGAAGTTCAAGTGTAAAACCAGTTAAAGCAGTGCAATTAGGGGGGCCTTCTGGAGGTTGTCTACCATCCGAGCACCTTAATACAGCTATTGAATACGAAGCACTTTCAAAGATGGGAGCAATTATGGGAAGCGGAGGGGTTGTAGTTATGGATGGATTTAATTGTATGGTCGATATCGCTCGTTATTTTATTTCCTTTACAGCATCTGAAT
>CAYPTZ010000197.1:0-6640 GCA_964413395.1 uncultured archaeon
TATTTTGTTACTAAAAAATTCAGCCATTTTATTCGCTGTGATAATTCCCTCTTCGGTCAATCCTTGATTTGGATCCTGATCTTTTGATTTTGATTTTGCATGTTGAATTAAATATAATTTCATTGAAATCCTCTTTTATGAACTATTCAAATGTTAATAATTTCTATATATTTTTTCTAATATAAGAAAAGAAAATTAATCAAATATTTATTTTTTTCATAAAAAAAAAATAATATCGAAAAAAGTAAAACCGATCTAATATTAGTAAATCTGATTATTAATTATTAAAATAAAAAGGGAAAACTACGATGTTTGATGATGAAAAAGAAGAATGGGAAAAATTTTTCGACTTTTTTAAGAAGAAATTTAATGAAGAAGTTGGATTAATGCCTGGTATATTTGAAAATGATGATTTTGAAGTGGATTTAGTAATTGGAGAAAAATCTGAAGAAATATATGGAATACGCATTTTACAAACAGAAGAATATGATGATGAAGAGGATGAAGAAGAAGAAGAAGATTCAGAAATTGATGAAATCCCCACCAAAGATGATGATGATGATGAAGATGAATCTGGTTTGTATGAAGTAATTCAATATGATCTTGTAAAAACACCTATTTCTGAAGCAGAACTTAAAGGAAAGCCTCTCTTTCAATTAGAATTTGGGAGTGAACTTGAAAATGATTTAGAAAATGAAGAACCAATTGAGAAAACTTTAGAAGAAGAGAATGATCCATTCAAGATTGTTGTATATTCCCAAATGAAAGATGATAAAGTAGAAATCACAGGGGCCGTTCTTAGTAATACAAAAAATCCAGATGAAATTTCAGTCTTTATAGAACATGCAGAGTTATAATAATTACAAGCATGATTATTTTCTCTAATATGTGCAATTTTTTTCACTTTTTATAACTATTTTTCATTACTTGTATATTATCTGGATCATATTTGTATGAGTAACTTGTGTTATACAGTTTCATTATCTTAATAAGTCTAATTCTCATTAAACATAACTTTAGAAATTATGTGAGAAAATATGGCCGCTTTTAAAACATGCTTAATTGGTTCAGCAGGGGTTGGAAAGTCAACTCTGTCAAAAATGTTACGGGAAAAGAATTTGAATTGCGAACGAAAACCTACGATTGGAGTGAATATTGAAAAAGTTCCAATCAAACAAGGAAATATGTGTATGTGGGATTTAGCAGGACAACACCGCTTTCAATTTATGTGGGGAGAATTTATGCGAGGATCAAAATTGACAATTCTTGTAACCGATTCTACTCCCAAAAATGTTATGTTAACTAAAGATATAATAGAACGACATTTAAATTCTACAGCATCCAAAATAATTGCAATAGCAAATAAACAAGATTTAGATAATCGAATGAATCCTGGTGAAATTGAGGCCGCTTTAGGAGTTCCTACTTTTGGTATGGTGGGAATAAATTCTTCAAATACTGAAAAATTAAGAAATATTATTGAAAAAAGCATGTAAAATCAAATATACATGAATATATAAACAATATTTTTAAATTGGTCCTTATTTTCGATTATTTGAAGTGTTTTTTTAATAACTTCATTTTTTGAATAAATTTTCTCTCTATCCCATCATAATAATGCGATCATAAGTTAGTATTCCTATGAGTTATCAAGTACCTCAAATGTACGTACATAATTAATAATTATACTTACAAAAAAAATTCGAGTTTTTTAGTAAAAATGAATAAATTTTGTTATTAATTACTTGGGAAAAGTATTTTATGTATTTTTCTTGCAATCTCAATTAATTTAAATGGTTTTGAAATAAAATGAGCATTTTCTCCTGTGATTTCATATTTTTGCAAAATGGTTCCTGTATAACCTGAAAAGAATAAATATTTGATTCCAGGATTTTTTTTCTTTATTTCTTCATATAATTCTTTTCCATTCATTTCAGGCATAATAATATCAGTGAGTAACAAATCAAATCCATTTTTTAGCTTATCAATTGCATTCATTGCATCTTGTCCATTTGAGAAAGCGAGATATTGATAGTTGAGTTTTTTGATCATACCAATAGTTGTTTTTCGGACTAAATCATCATCTTCGACCAGAATAATCAACTCACCATTACCTCTAGGATATTCCTTATTTTTTTCCATTGGATTAATTAATTTTGATGGTTTTATCGAAGGGAGGAATATCATGAATGTCGATCCTTTATCAACTTCAGATATTACCTTAATAAAGCCTTTATTTTGCCTAATTGCACTATATACAGTTGATAATCCTAAGCCAGAACCTTTTCCAGGAGGCTTAGTTGTAAAATAATCTTCAAACAAATGTTCTCTAACATTTTTATTAATACCTATACCTTCATCGGATATTGATAGAATTACGTAAATACCAAGTTTAATGTCAGGATATAAAAAAGTATTATCATCGGTAATTTCAACCATATCAGTATCAATTTTCAAAGAGCCGCCATTTGGCATAGCATCGCGAGCATTTGTAATCAAATTGATAATAATTTGTTCGATTAATCCTAAATCTGCTGTAATATTATCAATATGTTTATTAGTAGTTATAAAAATGCTAAAATTTTCTCCTATTAACCGTTTTAAAAAATTCTCCATCCGATTTAGCAAGAGATTGATATTTATGATTTCTTTTTTTATAAATTTCTTTCGACTAAAATTTAATAATTGTTTTGTTAATCTTGAAGCTGTTTCTGTGGCAGAAGAAATCTCGGAGAGATATTTCTTAATTGCAGGATTACCATCTTCAGTTAATAGTGCCAATTCAGTATTTCCAATAATAATAGTCAATATATTATTAAAATCATGAGCAATGCCACTTGATAACTTTCCTATTGACTCCATTTTATGAGCTTGAAGATATTTCTCTTTCATATTCTGTTGAGATTTTATCAAATAGTTTTCAAATTGTTTACTTGTACTAATATCTTGAAAAATTAAAGTATAGCCAATTAGATTTAAAGCATTATCAGAAATATTATATTTTTTGACTTCATAAAAAAATTCTTCTTGAGCAATTTTAAAGGAAATTTCATCAATATCTTCTCCCTTTTTTGAACATATGTTTAGAATTTCTTCATAATCTTCAAATAATTCAGTATATTCTTTTCCTTCCCAATGAACATCAATTGATTTACCTAATTTGTTGAGTAAAAATGGATTTATTTCAACAATGCAATCATTTTTATCAATTATGCAATAACCTTCTGCAATTTGCTCAAGGATTAGTTGATGTGCAAAAATTCGAACATCAAAAGTTTTTAATTTAAAAATGACTCCATATATAAAAATACTCGCAAAAACAAATGAAATTAAGACAATACTAATGAGATTCTGGAATAGTCCATAATCATATCCAAAAATTGATACCAAAGTAGCGATTACAGGAAATATAAACCCAGTTAACATTAACATTGATTGTTTTTTGAATCTTTTTGTATTGATTTTTAAAAAATTTACATGAAAAATGATCAACATAATTGCTATTAGAGAATAAGCTTGATACAACACTAGTTCTAGATATATACCATTGACATATCCAATTAAAATAAAATCACCTGCATGCTCTAATATAATACCTGATCTAATAAAATCTGATGTTGGAAAACAGCATATTGGTAAAATAATAAAAAAGGAAAGAATAATAAACCCATTATATAGTTTAGCATATTTGTTATATTCAAAACCATTAAAAATCATCGCAAAAATAAAAAAAAAAGTTAAATATCCGTACATTCCAATCAATATGAAAGTGTCCCAAAATAATTTCTCATTTTCTGTATGCCCCATAATTTCTAAAATAAACGCAATTATCCAAATAGCTTGAAATAATAGACCAATAGAATAAAAAAGTGCCTTTTTGTCAGATCTCTTTTGAAATGTATATTTGGATAGGACCAAAATTATAAATAATACAAAGAAATAAAAAACAATCATATAATTACTATTAATAATTAATACCTCTGGTTAGGATAGAATATTATAGCAACTAATACGTTAATACATTATTACTAAATTTAAATGTACCCTACAAAAATGTATGAAAATAATTTAGTTAAAACGTAGGAAGAATTTTATGAATTTCTCTAACTAATTCATTTGCCATTCTTTCTTGAGCAGGAATATTTGGATGACCACTACAAGCTTTCTCAGTTTCAATAAGTTGAGCCATAAAAATAAGATGAATTGCCTTATCGTAAATTTCTTCAAAAAGTTCACTTATGTATTTGTAAAATGGTTCAGTTTGAGCAGGACCAGAGATGCAAAATATATGTGCTTGAGGATAATTTTTCCTAATTAACTTGATAAATTTCATATATTCATTAATAAATAGCTCTTTAGAAGGTTGTAATTCTTGAGAGAAATCATTTGTTCCTAAATTAATTACAACAATATCAGGAATCCAAGTAGAATAATCCCAAAAAAGAGAATCATTATTAAAGAGTGTTTTATCATAGTAATACGTCATAGATTTACGAGATTGAATTCCAGGTTCATCCCAATTTCTAACTAAACCTCTTCCAGATACAGCAATAACATTATAATCTACATTAAGTAAAGTAGCTGTAATTGCTGGAAAAGCAAGATTAAAATTCTTAAAATCTTTTTCAAAAGCTTCATCACATTCTATTGATGTACCTTCAACACCAAATCCGACAGAAATAGAATCCCCTATGAATTCAATTTTTTTTAAAGATTTTCTTGGTAATTCCAATAATTCTCCCTTAATTTCTAAGCCCTTAAAAATTCCAATTCCATCATATCCTTCTGAACGCTTATAAATGGTAATCTTTATTACCTTACTAGATTTTGATTGAAATAAAATATATTCATTCTTTTGCTTCACAGGTTTTAAGATTCTTTCAAATTTATCATTAATATAAATATTATAATAATTAGAAGAATCTTTCAATAATAACAAACAGGAAGTACCCATAATTTTAAATGATATCGATACTCCCGCCCAATCAAATTGAGGTTCTAAAATATTGGAAAAATCAATCCTACCTGTATATTGAATCCTAGAATCATTTGGAAGTATAATCATCCTAAATTATAATGAATTTTTTTTCTTTATGATTTTTTTTTATACAATTATTACATTATAACAATATTTGCTATGATTCAGATTAATCTATTGACATTTTTTTTATGTTAGTTGTCTTATTCATTTTTTTCATAATTATTCTTACTTATTTTTATGATTAATATTTTTACGATGCTTCGTAATATTTTTATATCAATGAAAAGTTTATTCATTAAAAAAAAAAAGGAATAAAAACTTAAAATGAAAAAAAAAAAATTTATCCCTATAATAATCTTATTCGCATCATTTTGTTTAGCTTCCCCATCATCAAATGCTAACCTTCCAAAATCTTCACAAGATACAATAAAGGTAGCCGTAAGCATAGCACCTCAGATTGAATGGCTGGAGGAGATTGGAGGAGATTTTATTGAAGTTCAATCTTTGATTCCTATCGGACAAAGTCCACACTCATACTCACCTTCTTCAGAAGATTTAATATTTGTTGCAGAGGCAGATATTTGGTTTCAAATTGGACTACTAGAATTTGATATTGCATATGAAGATGAAATTCTTGATAATGCTGGATTTAATGCAAGTCGAATAATTAATCTATCAATTGAGGTAGATTTATTTTCTTCTATTGTCCATGAACTTGATGAAACAGAACATGAAGAGGAAATCATGGATGAAGGAATAGATCCTCATATTTGGTTATCACCTTCCCGTACTATATCTATGGTTGAAAAAATTCGAGATACTTTAATTCAAATTGATAATATTCATTCAGATTATTATGATGCAAATGCAGATCTATATATCACAAAATTGCTTAATTTGAATGAAAGTATTACGATGAAAACTCAAGAAATCAAAAATAGAAATATTTTAATTTTCCATCCATCATGGTTATATTTTGCTGATGACTATAATTTCAATTTAATTGCTTTAGAAGATGAAGGCAAGGACCCAACTTCTGAGCATTTCAGAGAAATTATTGAATTAGTAGAAGAAAAGAATATAAGTACAATTTTTATTCAAGAAGAAATCAGTAAATCAGTTGCAGATGCATTTAAGGAGGAAGTAGGCGTTCAAATTGTTCAATTATCACCATTATCAAAAGATTATATTACCAATTTAAATTTAACAGCGAGTATTTTTCAGGAAAAACTTGATCAACCTCGTACGATGCCAGAAAATAAAATATGGATACTTATTCTCTTCTTTACAATATTGCTTGGTTTATTGATTTTTTTCTCTCAGATATATAAATCTAAACTAGATGAATCTGATGAATATATTTCAAAGAATACAGAACTACCGGTATTAGAAGTGAAAAATTTACATTTTTCATTCAACTCAAAAAACTGGGCGCTTCAGGATATAGATATTCGTATTAATAATAAAGAATTTGTAGGGATTATTGGACCAAATGGAGGAGGAAAAACGACTTTTCTTAAGTTAATTTTAGGGATTTTACATCCTCAACAAGGAGAAATTAAATTATTTGGTGAACCTGTAAAAAAATCCAGAAGAAAAATTGGATATTTTCCACAAATGAAAAAAGTTGATACAGATTTTCCCATTAAAGTAAAGGAA
>CAYPTZ010000198.1:0-6621 GCA_964413395.1 uncultured archaeon
ATAAAATCCATGATTGCAGCAGATTTTAAGTTCCCTATTCAAAGAGGAAATATTCTAATTACCGTAGCAGGAATGGAACTAAAGCAAAAAATTACTCCAATTGCATTGAAATTACAACAAATGGGATATAAAATTTTTGCTACCCCTCATACAGCAGATGTTTTTATGGATAATGGTATTGATGTAAGTGTCTTAAATAAAGTACGCGTAGAAAATAATCGGCCAAATATTATAGATTATATCCTAAATCATAAATTATGCTTAGTAATTAACATTCCTTTAGCAACCAATAAATCTCAAGTAAATCAAATATTAGAAGATGAATATTTAATTCGAAGAAAAGCGCTAGAATTTAATATTCCAGTAATAACTAATATGCAATTAGCGGAAGCCATAGTTGAAACACTAGAAGATTTAAAAGAAGAAGGAATTGAAGATTTAGAAACATATTACAACAAAGTTACTGTTAAGTCTCTTAATGATTACCATGGATATTTACGAGAAAATTATTGGTAATCTTTTTTTATTATTTCATTTTAATAATTATAGAATAATGTGTGCAATCCTAAACAGAATTATAAATTTAAGCAACATATTTTTGAATAACATTATTTTGGAGATCAATTATCCTATTTTTCTCAATTTCTGGTAAAATACTATTTATAACACCATTTTTGATATTTTTAAATAATTTTTTTAAAGGCACATCTAAATTATTATGTAAAAGAAAGAATTCATTAACTAAGGTTATGTCCATTAATCATGGATCATCAGAATTTATCGATAGATTTAAATTGTAATTGACTAATTTCTTTATTGGGTGTTCATGTAAAGTTGGATAAAACCCTAAAACAATATTACTAGAAGGGCATACATCTAAAGGAATTTGATATTTTTCAAGATACTTAATTAATTCTAGGTCTTCGATTGCTTTTATCCCATGACCAATTCGATATGGTTTTAAAATATTAATTGTCTCCCAGATTATCTCTGAATTGAGTTGTTCACCTGCATGAGGAATACATACAAGATTAGATTGTTGTAATCGACCCATTATTTTCTGGAACTTTTTTGGTGGTCCTTCAATTTCTAGTCCTCCAAATCCAAATCCAATAATATGTTTAGAATTACATGATATCGCCCAATCTAATATTTACTCAATCTTTCGTAATTCTAAACCTCGATTTACATCAATAATTAAGCTCATATGAGTGTTTAAATCACGATTTGCCCAATTGATTGCATTTTCAATTGCTTTTAGTTGCTCATCTAAGGAAAAATTATCAATATCAAGTTGTGGACTATAGAAAACTTCAGAATATACAATATTTTGTTGTTTTTGTTGTTTGAGAAACTCCCTTGTAATAAATTCAATTTTTTTAGGTGTTTGAATTACTGAACATATTTTTGGATATAATGAAAAAAAACCACTTGCTCCACTATATTTGTATTTTTTTTCATTTTTGGGAATAAATTGACTTATCTCTGAGTTCTCATTCTCAATTATTTTTCTTATTGTATTTGGAGTGATGCTTCCTTCCAAATGTACATGTAATTCTACTTTTGGAATTTCCATAAACATTTTTTTCATATGTTTACATGAAAATAATTTTAAAAAAAAGGTTAACAATAAATTCAAATTTTAATTAAAAAAGTATTTATTGTACAAAAAAAAATTAGGCCCATAATTCAGTTGTTAGATATCTTTCTCCTGTATCAGGTAGTATCACCAAAATATTCTCCTTCTTATGTGTTTTCTTTGCATATTTAATAGCTGCACATAGAGCAGCACCGGATGAGATTCCAGCAAATATACCTTCCTTTTTTGCTAAATTTCTTGATGATTTGTAAGCTTCTTCATTTTCAATTTGAATTACTTCATCATATATTTTAGTATTTAGAACTTCAGGAACAAATCCTGCTCCAATTCCTTGAATTTTATGAGGTCCAGGTGAACCTCCTGATAAAATAGCAGATCCCTTAGGTTCAACTGCAATAATATGTAATTTTGGATTTTTTTCTTTTAAAATTTCCCCCACACCAGTAATTGTTCCTCCAGTTCCAATTCCTGATACAAACACATCTACTTTATGATCCATATCTTCCCATATTTCAATTGCAGTTGTTTTTCGATGAACATCAGGATTAGCTCTATTTCTAAATTGATCTGGAATATAAATTAAATCAGAATCAGATGCGATCTCTTTTGCTCTTTCGATCGCAGCCTTCATTCCACCAGAAGCAGGAGTTAAATCTAATTCAGCTCCTAAAGCAGTAAGGATTTTTCTTCTCTCTAAACTCATAGATTCAGGCATGGTTAACGTTAACGAATATCCTTTAACGGCACAAACTACAGCCAATCCAATTCCTGTATTTCCAGAGGTAGGTTCTACAATTTTGAAGCCATTTTTTACTATTCCTGCTTCTTCAGCAGTATTTATCATATTTAAGGCAATTCGATCTTTTACGCTTGAACCAGGATTAAATGCCTCTATTTTAACATAAATATCTGCCTTTAACCCTTCCGTTATCTTATTTAGCTTAACAATTGGAGTATTACCAATTGTTCCTAATATTGATGCATATTTAGCCATATTTTTCACATTTATTTATTGTTGACTATTATACTATAGATAGTCAAGATTAAATATTAATATTACTTCTTCAATTCATAACTGATATTACTTTTTTTTTTATTAAATATAGGTTCATACACTTTTAAAAAAAAAAATTCGAATATGTTTATAATAATCAGAAATTAGGTAGTATAGATAAATGAAAATTTTTTCAGAAAAAATTAAATATTCAATTATTGCAATGCTTGCTCTTGCGAAAATTTATTCAAATAAACAATTAAAACAAATAAAAGAAATATCAAAAGAAAACAATATTCCACAAAATTTCTTGGAACAAATACTATTACTTTTAAAAAAAAATAATTTAGTTAACAGTGTTAGAGGTGCTCAAGGCGGATATATGCTTAAAATACATCCAAAAGAGATTTCTCTTCTAAATATAATTAATGCTGTAGAAGGAACACTTCATTTAATTGAATATTCTCAAGAAATTTCCATTGTTAATTTGATTTTTAAGGAACTTGAAAATCAATTTAAATCAGGTTTAGATATTTCTCTTCAATCTTTATTAAATAAAGAGCAGGAATTTAACCAAACTCTAAATTATACCATATGATATAAAATTAGATGTAATCTTTGAGACTTTATAAAGAAAGAGATAAATTATTAGGTAGTATTGAATTTATTTTATAACATTTTGGTAGATAATAGTATATTTTATGATGACATAAATAGACTAAAATTTTCAACAAATTTTGAGCAGCCTAATAAAACTCAAGTTATTTTAGAAGAATTGGAAAAAAAATACTCATCTTTTGAAGATTATTTATCAGAAATTCAATTATTAAAAATCAAATTTTTAAATAACACCTCACAATATAAACAATCTTTACCTATTGCACAAGATTTATTTGAAAAAAGTAAATTAAAAAAAAATAAACTTCTGAATTTACAAGCAATTATTGGAATGATAGGTGCATTAGAGCCTAATAATAAAATAGATGAATCTTTAAAATTAATAGAACAAGGAAAGGAAATCCTTGAATTGCTAAATGATATTGATTCTACAAAAAAAAAGGAGATTACTTCACAATTTTTTCTAAAATGTGGAATTGCATATCATAAAAATTACCAATATAGTGAAGCTCATATATTTTTAGAAGATTCTTTGCAAATTATGATAAAATTACAGGATAAATTGGGTATTTCGGAGGCCTATCAAATTAATGGTAATGTCTACCAATTAGAGAATAAATATCAGGATGCTATTAAAAATTTTAATTTAAGTTTAGAATCCTGTAATGAATTCGGTCCCACAATGGTACGAGCATGGACTTATGCACATAAAGCTTGGGCTTTATATCATTCGGGAAAAATGGAAAAAATATTAGAATGCACAAAACAAAGTTTTGAAATTTCACAATTCTTTAACAACCATCATATTGAAGATTATCTATCATTAATTAATGGAAGATATTATACTAGAATTGGCAATTTGATAAAAGCAACAGAATATTTAACACATTCATATAACTTAAGAAAGATACGAGGAAACGTACTAGAAATCACATATGCACTTTTAGATCTTGTTAGGATTTACAGTGATATGGGAGAATTAGATATTGTATCTCATTATTTAGAAGAAATTTTGAAACAACCAAATGTATTAGAAGACCCTATTGCAGCACCCCAAATTTTTGTTGAAAAAGGTAAATATTTGGCTGAAAGAGGTTCAACTTTTGAAGCCCTATCAGAATTGGAAAATGCCTCTGAATACTTTAATAAAATTAATTCAAAATCACAAAAAATTCGGTATTACCATATCTTAATATCAATATCAATAAAATTAAACAACTTAAATAAAGCTAATTTCTATTTATCCAAGGCTAAAAAAATTTCACTTGAATTTTTCGAAGACCAATTTATCCGTCAATCATATCTACTAGATAAAGCAATAATTCTGAAACAAAGTCACCGAATTAAACATAAAATGCAAGCTATTTCACTATTTGAAGATATTCTCAAAACTGAATTCAAAGAATCCTCAATCGCTATTGAGGCAAGGATTAATTATCTAGAATTACTCATTTTAGAACTAGAAATTTCCAATGATGAAAAAGAAATTTTAGAAGAGATTAAAGAAAATTTAGATCTTCTGTATCAAATTGCGCAAAAGCAAAATTCATACTCACTATCTTGTGAAACACTATTTTTTCAAGCTAAATTAGTTTTAGTTGAAAAAAATTTTTCATTAGCACAAGAATTATTGACAAAAGCACAATTCATTGCAGATAATAAAGGATATAAAAGGTTAGCAAAGAAAATTTCAGATGTTCATGACAATATTCTTGTTCAATTAGATGAGTGGGATGATGAAAATGAGAATTTAATTCCTATTAAAGAAATTATGAAATCTACTCATTTTGAATTCGAATTTTCAAAAGTATTACGAAAATTTGACAAAGGAAAAACAATAATGGCTGAAAAACCAACCTTTATTTGCATTTGGGCAGAATCTGGTCTTCAAGTATTTAGTTATTATTTTAATGAGAAAGAAAATGAAATAAAAAAGAATTTATTACCAAATTTATTATATGCGTTTGATATATTTGGTAAGGAGACATTTATTTCGTCCGGTTCTATAGATCGAATCAAACATGGCGAATACACAATTACTTTTAAAAAGATAAATAATTTCGGATTTGCGTATGGATTTAAAGGTAAATCCTATTATGCCATTAAGAAAATGGATTCATTTATTAAGATTATTAAAAATTCCGATGATATTTGGAAAGAATTAGTTCATGTGAACACCACAAATGAAGTTATCAAAAAATCAATATTTGAAAAAATTGTGATGATAATAAATAAATTGTTTATTTCATAAATACAAATTGTAAAATTGCTAGTGATTTTTTTTTTTGTGTTTGTGTTTTATATTATTTATCAATTCAAAGTCAAATTCATATTATTTTTATAATTTGAAAAAAATATTATCTGCAATTAATTTAAGTTCCATAAAATGCAATGAACTAATTGGTTTTTTAGTTGATTCTGCTTGGATTAAATCATTCCACAATTCATTTTTAGTTGATACTTGATCTATAAAATTAATTAACTTTTTTATGGTATTTAAGGAATTACCTTTAAATCCATAACTGAATCTTAAATTTTCTTTTACTCGAATAATTATTGTAAACTCCCCATGCTTAATTCGATCAATAGAACCCGAAGATAACAAAGTTTTTTTTCCAAACAAATCAAATGCCGTTAAAAATCCTGAAATTAAGCGTTTATTAATTTTAGATTGATTATTATTAAATATCATAGTGAATAGATCAAGGCCTTCATCTGCCCAAATAACGAAAAAAACAGGTATTTCTGCAGAATCATCTATATTCATATTTGACTTTTTTAACATTCTTGAAAAAAAAAAATCAGATTTAGCTTGTTGAAGTAGATCTTTTAAGGGTTTATCAGAATGCTTATAACTTTCCCATTTATCAATATCAAAAATTAAAGCACTATATACTATAGAAATATTGCTTGCAAGCCGGATATAATTATTTTTATTTGCAATTTTTTTAGCTTCAATTAATAATCTTTGAGCGTCTTCTAATTTTAGTTCAATTAAGGAAAGCTTTGCTTTGAAGAAAAGAATTTCACAATATAGTAAAATTGATTGTTGATGAAGAGCAATATCTATAAGATTATCAGATAAGACTTTAATTTCCTGCAAAATCTTAATCTCACCAGAGTGTTCTAACTCAAAAATGAGTAATTCTAATAAATTAAGCATAGATTCAATAGTGATTTTAGAATCAACCATTTCTTGACTTACTAAATCATAAAATATTGATTGAGCCATAATTTTATCTTTCAATCTTGTACTATTTTTTAATATTAAAGCTTTATTAAAATGATGAATTTGATAAATGAATCCATGGTTTTTATGATGTTTGTAGATTTCTTCACTTTGTTGTAAATAATCATTTATATTCGTTAAATTATTCTGATATAACAAAAGGTTTATCAAGTTATTTAA
>CAYPTZ010000199.1:0-6611 GCA_964413395.1 uncultured archaeon
GCTTTAACATTTGGATCGATATGGTGTAATTGTTTGATTAATTTTTCTATTCCTATTGAATTAGCAATGCTACTCTCCAATATAATAAAATCAAATTTATCTTTCCCCTTCATTTTTTTTTTATATTCTTGTACAGCGTCTTCTCCATTAAATACGGAAGATACTTTATAATTTAATCTTGATAATAATTTGTCCAACATTCTACAAATATTAGGATCATCATCTAAAACTAAAACTTTTGAAAATTTATTACCCGATGAATCAGAATAAGGCTTTTCTTGTTTATTAATATTAATATCAGTGTTGATTTCAATCATATTACACAAATTTCAATCTTTTTTTTTATCTAAACATATATCTTGCTACACTATTATTATTGCAAAGTCTACCATTTATATTATTTATCGAGAAAAATTCTAATATTTTGTTGTAAATTTTTGAATTTTAATATAAATATATTTAGAATAGAATGAAAAATCGAAATATCATTATAGTAATTGATTTTCGATCCATTTATCGATACAATTTATCAACATATGTTCATTTCCTTGCCAAAAATGATCAATTCCTGAAATAACTTTCTTGAATTTTGGTTCTGGGAATTTATCGAATTCTAAATTAAAATCATGTAGGCTAGTAAAATCATCTTTATTGCCGATAATAAAAAGTTTTTTTTTTTTTATATGAGCCAATGTAATAAAATTAGGAATAAAGGTAAATGGATAAGAAATTGCAACATAACCAATAATCGACTCAAAATTTTTTGCTATTGATGATCCAATGGCAGCACCAAATGAATATCCAATTATTAAAATTCTTTTAAGATGACATATTTCTTGCTTTAAAAATTTACAGACAGACATTACATCTTCTTGTTCACCAATACCATTTTCAAAAATGCCAGAAGATTTTCCAACACCACGAAAATTAAATCGAATTACAGAAAATCCTAAATTGGCATAATTATGGAAAATTGTACTAATTACATTATTTGCCATCGTACCGCCGTAAACAGGATGAGGATGACATAGAACAATTCCTAAATCCGTTTTATTATTTCCCTTTGCTATCTGTGCCTCTAATTTTTCTTTTCCAGAAGGTAAATAAATAATTGATTTCAAGGGTTTCAATATTAGAACCTACTCATAGAATAAACTAATTTAAATAATATTTGTATTAAATTTCAAGGTTGTTTTTTTCAAATTTAGGGTAAATTAACAGGAATTTCTTTGCCTAAAGATGCCTTTAATCCATTATCAGAAAATTTTACATTATAAGCAATCAATTGTATCCCTTTTTTATCTCCTAATCGCAACAATCTGCCAAATTCAGGATCTATTGAATCAAACGGTCGCACTTCATTTATATCTATCCTTTGTGATAAAAATAAAATATAAGCTTGTTTTTTAAGTGATTTTTCATAAACATTTGTATCTGATGTGATTACTTCAATCAATTCTTTGATATGTTTTTGTGCCCTGATACTCGGCGCATCAGGAAAATACCCAATATCATCATAATTATAATTCGTAGATTTAACTTCTAGATATATATGATTATCTAGTAAAAAATCAATACGAGATTTATTTTTTATTCCATATCTTTGTTCTGCTTTTATAATCTTTATATCTTTAAAATATTTTATTTCATGGTTATATAATGCCTCTTTAATTATTTTATTTGATAAAATTGAATCAATTAGTATCAAAATATTATTTTGTTTAACATATACTAAAGAATATTTGAGTTTTCTCATCGGAGATTCTCGATTTTCCACATAAATCGTGGCCCCAGGTAATAAAAATGTAACCATCCTACCAGGATTAAGAATATGACATCGTTCTATAATTCCATCTACTTCAAAAAGTCCAACAAATCTATTTTCTCGTTGAATAAAAGTTGCTTCAATCAAATTCTTGGCAACAACAACCATAAATCTTTATTATTTTTTCAAAAAAAAGAATTTGGTGACTATAAAAAAAAAATGCTATTTATTTATATTTTTTAAGGTTAAGGTCATTTTAATCATTACCAAGGCAAAAAATACATAAATCATTGAAGTGAAATACACTGCAATTTCTGGGTTAAAAATATTTATAATATTACCTACAACAGCCCAAAAAGGACAAAATAATCCTAAGATTTCACCGATATACAAGTTTTTTATGTGTTCTCTGATTTCTGTATCCTCTTTTGTCACTGCTTTTAATCCTTTGGAAAGTTTATTTGTATTATAGAACATCATTATGTATACCCATGCTACGATTAATACATTTGCAATAATGTTTTTCTTTGTAGTAGGATCATCATTAATCACTTCAACACCATTAGGCCAAGATAGAACAATAATGATAATAATAATAGTTATTAGGATAAAAGATCGAATTAAAGGCTTTTTACTAACTGCTACTCCCTCTAAAAAGATCTGCATTGAAATTACAAAAAATAAGACCCCCAAACTAATGAAAGCCAAACTCAATAAATACATAACAATGATTGTTTTGTCATTTATTCCTAAATCATAAATAAACATAGAAAAGCCGTATAATCCAAAAAATAAAAAGCATATGGCAAAAAATTGATTTCCTTTATAGCTTTTATCATGTTTTAAAATAATATATGAAAGTATCATAGCTAATGAAAAGACAATTATTTCTCCAGGCATAAATACGTAGTTTATCGCTATAAAAAATTATGATTGTTCAATCTTAAATTATTTTATGTTTAAAGAATTTTTAATATTGATAAATATAGCTAAATTTAAGGGGATAGCACCACATTGGTACAAATGTTAATACATTTCCATATCAGTTTTATTTAGGAAAAAAAAAAAATTATTTCTTTCTATTCTTTAAGGTTAGGGTCATTTTAATCATTACCAACGCAAGAAAGACATAAATCATTGAAGTAAAATATACTGCAATTTCCGGATTAAAAATATTTATAATATTACCTACAACAGACCAAAAAGGACTAAATAGTCCTAAAATTTGACCAATATACAAATTTTTTATATTTTCTCTAATTTCTGTATTCTCTTTTTTAACTGCTTTTAATCCTTTAGAAAGTTTATTTGTATTATAGAACATTATGATATATACCCAAATGACAATTATTATATTTGCTATTACGTTTTTCTCTGTAGTTACAGGATCACGATTTATCACTTCAACACCTTTTGGCCAAGATATAACAATAATGATGATAATAATTGTCATAATGATAAAAAATCGAATTAGCGGCTTTTTAACAACTGTTATTCCCTCCAAAAAGATCTGCATTGAAATTACAAAAAATAAGACACCCATACTAATGAATGCTAAACTCGATAAATGCATAATTATAATTGTTGCATCACTTATTCCTAAATCATAAATAAACATAGCAAGGCCATATAATCCAAAAAATATAAAGGACATTGCAAAAAATTGATTTCCCTTGTAGTGTTTATCTCGCTTTAAAATGATATAAGAAAGAATAATCGCCAATGAAAAAACAATAATTTCTCCTGGCATGGATACAGGATTGATCGCCATAAAAAATGATGTTTATTTATTCTTAAATTATTTTATATTTGATAAATTTCTAATATTGACAAATAAATCTAAATTTTGTGGATTGCCTCCACATAGAGAAAATTGTTAATAGATTTAGCTAATTTTATTTAAAATAAAAAATTATTCTTGCTTCTTTAAAGTTGTCCAAGTTTTGATCATAACTAAAGCAAGAAATACATATATCATTGATGTGAGATATACTGCAATATCAGGATTAAAATCATTCATGATATTTCCAATAACAGACCACATAGGACAAAAAAGTGCCAAAACTTGTCCAGTGTAAATATTTTGAATTCTTTCTTTAATTTGAGATCCATCTTCTTCCATACTTTTTATTGCTTCTCTGAATTTTTTGATATTATATCCCATTAAGAAATAATTCCAAAAAACAATTAAAAGATTAGCCGGAATATTCTTTTTAGTAGTTACTGGATCTAAGGATGTAACTTCAACATTACCTGTCATTAAAATATTCAACAAAACTATAACCAAAGTGATGATTGCTAGAATTTTAATTGATCTCTTTTCTAGTATTTTTTCTCCAATTAGAAAAATTTGCATTGAAATAACAAAAAGTAAAATTCCAATGGTGATAAAAGCTAAGCTTGATAATATTGCAATTCTTACGATTGTTTCATTAATTCCCAAATCATATATAAACATTACAAAGGCGTACATTCCAAAACAAAAAAATCATGATGCAAAAAATTGATTTCCACGATATTTTGGGTCTCTTTTTAAAATTGAAAATGAAATGAGCATTGCTAAAACAAAAGCAATAATTTCACTTGGCATAGATACAAAATTAATCGCCATAAGATGTTTATGAAGAATGATCCTAAATTATTATATTAACTATGATGCTATCTTTTGGATATGAATGTAATGTATCAAAGAGATTGTTGTTGTTTTTTTCAAGGTTTCAAGATTCAAAATTAATACTACTTTACTAAATGATATATATTTTTTATATTGGTTTGTATTTATAGAGAAATTGCGGTTGAAAAGAATTAGCACTTTGTTAACAAACTTCGCTATTTTAATACCTTTAAGAAATTAATATTTGTGTCAAAACTTGGAATTAGCAAAAAAAAAAAAAAAGAATCTATTTTTGAACTTGATAAAAAATCTATTTTAAAGTTTTTAAAAACATTTTTTTTAATTTTCATAATATCAACATTTTCTTTTTATTGTATGATAAGAATAATCCATATACATCATTGCTCTGGAAATGCAGAATGGAAAGAAAATAATAATCAAAAATATTTAGATGTTTATTCTGATAATTACTATGATCTTGGGTATCTTACTGGACAAAAAATCAGTTATAAAATAATTACTCTTAAAATTATCCTTATTTCTATGAGTTCTAGTCTTAATACTAGTTATGATAAAATTAAACAACAAGCTAAAGAATATATTCCATTCATTTTGGATGAATATATATTAGAAATGAAAGGATTAGCAGATGGTGCCTCAAATAAACTAGGAATTGACATTTCTTTTAATGACATTTTAATTCAAAATACGTTTTTAGATATTGTTTATGGACAATTATTACCTCAACAAATTAATCCAATCGGATGCACTTCAATTGGAGTAAATGGAATTAATAATAATCCTGTAGCAGGACAAAATTTTGATTTTATTAAAGCATTTGAAAATACATTAAGTTTTGTTAAACATAAATTGCCTGGAAAACCAGCCATTTTTGGAATAAAATTTGGAGCAAGTTTAAATATTCCAATGGCAATTAACGAATATGGTGTGAATGCATTAATCACCGTTGTTCAAACTAATGTAATTGGGGAACCAAATATTCCAATTACATGTAGAACTCGTAATGCTTTTGAAAAATCTTCAGATATTATAAATTTCTTGGAGCAATTTTTTCCATTAGATGGTTTAGCCCAAACTAATAGCTTTACATTAGTGCTATCTGATAATAATTCGGTTCAGAGTATCGATGTTGTTCCTGGATTATTATCAATCAAGAATTCTAATCAATTAATTAGGACAAATACATTCACTGATCCATCATGGCAACAGTTTCTCACTAATACATCATATTCTAAAGAACGACAAGAATTAGTAGATTTATTAGTATCTAATATTATTTCAGATACAAATAACTTTACATATCAGAATTTAGAGTCAATATTAAAAAACAAACCGAAAGTATGTAGGATTTCGGATAAAAGCTCTGATATCGCAACTTTAGCTTTCATGTCAAGAAATAAATTTGGTTTAGGTAATCCAATTGAACACACTTGGGGAGTAATTGAATTTTGATATTTTAGTGACAATCTAAACAATTAAGAATTTTTGTAAATTTAGTTTAATTGATTTCCAATGGATAATAAAAAAGAATATTTTTCCCATGCAGCGAATGCATTAATATTAACTGATAGTATTATTAAAGAATGTGGTCCTAGATTAGCAGGTGATGCAAGCACTCATAAAGCTGCAGATATTATCCATGATACTTTTCAAAAAAATTGTGATGATGTTGTTATTGAAGAATTTATCACTCATCCTCAAGCATTTTTAGATTGGATGAAAGTGAATGCCACATTTTATATAATCGGCTTGTTTTTCTATTGGATAAATATTCCTATTATTTTTGCAATCTTAATCACTCTTGAAATAATTATTATGGTTTTTGAATTAATATTTTACAAGGAATTGATTGACATCTTTTTTCCAAAAAAAAAAGGAAGAAACGTTATCGGAAAAATGGAACCAGAAAATGAGGTTACCCAACAAATAATTATATCAGGTCACCATGATTCTGCTTATATTTTTAATTTTTTCATAAAAAAACCAAAATTATTTCCCTACAGGTTGCTATCCGTTATTATTTTAATGTTTGTTACACTTTTTTTTACTTGGTTTACTACAATATATTATTTGAATTATGAGATATTTCCTTCTTTTAATCTTGCAATAAAAATATTCTTTTCTTTTGGATTAATTATAAATATGCAGGGTTTTTATTTCCATGGAAAGATTGGAACACCTGGAGCGGGAGATAATTTAATTTCAACATCT
>CAYPTZ010000200.1:0-6595 GCA_964413395.1 uncultured archaeon
TCCTTAGGTTCTGTAAGTTCTTTTAAGCAGGCTTTGAAATTTCACAATATTTATGTAGAAAAAATAATTGCTATTGCATCAATTGGAAATTATTTAGATGTATTACCATCATCACCTATTCCTTTTAAGAAAAATTGGTGGTTGTGGTTTAGATATAAATTCTTTAATATCCCGATCAACCCTTTACCTAACGTTAATAAACATCTTTCACCCCTTTTACAATTAAAAGATAAATATCATACTTTTTCAAATGATCTAGATTGGGAAAAATTTACAAATTCCTTTATTTATTTAATTCATGCTGAAAATGATAAAATTATTACTTTTGATCATTTTAAAAACAATAAAGATTTATGCAAATTAAAAGAAAAAAACTTCTTAATTACTAAAAGAGGCGGTCATAACTTTATGAAATACGAACTATCGTTGATATCTGCAATAATTACGATATTAAAGTATTAAGACTGCCAAATTAATTGCAGAAAAAAATCAATATTAGATTTTTTTTTATTCATCTTTAAATTCTTGAGGTACTATTTTCACATTATTAGCTTCAATAGAACCTTCTCGTTTACCTGGAGATATTTCAAAACTTACTCTTAGATCCGGTAATAATGTTTTAAATCCATCCATTTCTACCTTTGAATAATGAACAAAAATTTCACGATTTTCTTCACCTTCTTCAATACCATCTCGAATTATAAATCCATATCCTTTCCGTGGACTAAACCATTTAACCTTTCCATACTCTGGCATTTTTTCTCCCCTAATGTTTAACTTTTGTTGTTAACTTTTAAAAAGCTTTTTTTAATATTTGGAGAATTAGACACTAATTCATAATAATGAAAATAAAATTATGTAGAAAAATAAATCGAAGATATGAATTTTTTTTAAAAACTCTGATACTGAATATAATCTTTAGTTAATCTTTGTGCTTAATTTTATTACTTAACGATTATATTTGAATTGGGTGTCACCAAAAGTAAACTTTCTTCTAATTTTGAAACCATTCCACCATACTGTAAGCAATAATGTTTGATTTGTTGGAGATGATTGTGAAGTTCATTGCTTTGGTTGTTATTTTTTACAATTTTTATTAAGGGTCTTAAATTGCACACCATAATATCACCTTCTAAAAGATGATGTCGTAATACTATGAAATCTCTTCTAGAATTAATCGTTATTTGTTTGATATGAATATCATGATTTAGGTTCCCACCTAAATTTGGAGATTCATTTTTCTTTTTTGTAAAAATTCCCATTAATCTATCACTAACTTAATTAATTTGATTTTTAGTTAAAATTTGACTAGATATTAGGATCTTATGTGAGTATGATTAGATAATTTTTTTTTTTAATTGTAAATTAATGAAAGTCTTCATTTTGTTGTTTCATCAAGGAATATGATTCACTTTCCATTAAATTCTGAAATTTCTCGAGATCAATAAAATAACCTATATTTTGATGTATTTTTACCTTATTTCCTTCCATTTTTATCAGATTAATATTAAGTAATTCGTTTAAATCCTGTAAAATATCTTTCTTCTTTCGAATTTTCCTTATTTGCTCAATATTTGTTGAACCTGAATGAATAATGCAAAGTGATATTATTGTGCTAAATGTTGCTGCTAATCTCAAATTATTTAATACTGGAAAACTAGTAAATAAATTTTGTATTTTTTGATCTTGTGTGAGATACCAATAATCATTAAAAGGATTTTGTTTAATTTGAAGACCAAAAGGAGAAAATGTTGTTGAAAAATTATTCATTAGTTCGTTCCATCTATATTTTCTCGTTTTTCCTTCATATTTTAAAACTTGACATATTTCTTCATATGTGGAACCAATAATTAACTCACCTGTATTTATTGGTCTAAAATTTTGTTTTGTCAATAAATGAAATAATATACTAAATTCGTTCAAATTGCATTCCTCCAATTTCAATTAAACTCGAAGCTTTATTATATATTAGATAACCATTTTGCATCAGATGTAATATATACGAAAAATATTCAAAATATGATTCTTCATTTTGGTATTTTTTAAGCAAATTCTCTAAATTCGTAGGTAAATCTGAGATTATTTCATTAAGAAATGTTTTCATCCGTTTTTCAAAAGAATTCACATTATTTGAAAAATGTGTTATTTCTTTTTGTTCAATTACCGGTATATTTCTTTTAGAAGAATGAGATATTAATTTTTTATTTTGAACTAATTTAAGCCAACTAGCATTCAGATATTGAATTGATAATTTTGGAAATATTATTGGTTGAAACCATGAATTTTTAATAATATTTGCAAGTTGCTCATCTGATGGCAATAATTCGAAATATTGATTAACCATATCTTTATTTAACAAATCAGAAATGAAATTCGTTATCTCATTAATTTTATCGCCTAACAATAAGGTTCCGTTTTCCATAATTGTTAAAGCTACTTCAAAATCATCTTTTGAGATTAGATCATTCAATTCCATGAATATATTTTGAAGATTGAATTCCAATAAATCAATAGTTTGAGATTCGATTTTATTTTTAATTTCTTTTGTTTTTTCTAAAAGTTGTGCTAATTTTTGCATTTTTAATCAGATATTTTAGAAGTAATTTTGGGTTGAGAATAATGGATTAAAGATTCTCCATTTTTTCCATTTCGGCTTACACCAATAACTTTATTCGCTAATTGTAATAATGCAATATTTTTTGTTGGCACTAGCAATATAAATTGGATTCCTGAGTGTGCTAATTTTTGAATCAATTTAGCAATTATTTCTGCATTTTTTTCATCTAAAAACATATCACATTCATCATATATATTTAATGATGAAGGAGAAAGTTGGTTTAATGAAAGCATTAGGCAAATTCCGATCATTGATCTCTGTCCGCCACTTAATGCTGATAATTGATAGGAATCAATTAATGAATGCAATTCAGTAATAACTTTAATTTTAAGACCAACATTTTTAATATCACCTTTTAAAATTAAATTAACTTTAAACGATAAATCGGCTAAATTAAATTTTTCATTCATAGAATTCTCTAAAATTTTAATTGAATTTTCAAATTTTTCATAATATATTGATTCCAATCTTAATCCAGCATCTTTTGCTGAATCAATTTCTAATTTAGTATTAATTTCCTTTTCATTAATTTTATTAATATTATCTTCAATAATTTTTATTTTACTTAATAAAGAATCATCAATATCTTTGAAATACTTCAATTCCCTTTGAATATTCTCAATATCGTGAATAATTTCATTGATTTGCCTACCTTTACCATATTTTTTTTCATATTCTGATGAATTTATTTTAAAGTCTTCAAGATATATTTTCTTATCTCTAATGAGTTGGATTATGTTTTTCATATCAATTTCTATTTTGAACAACTCTATTGAAAAATTTTTCAATAAATTTTCAACTTTTCTTGTTTCTTTAATGATATTTTCTTTCTTCTTTACTATTGCCTGCTTTTTGGATCTTAATTCATCCAATAATGATTTTGATTTTAAATTTTCCTGAAACAAATGGTAAAATTCGCCATCAAATTCTTTGATTTCCATTATTAATTGTTCTTTCTCCAAAATTTTTGAAGATAAATCTTCTTTTAATCCTAAAATTGCCAGTTCATTTTTTTTTTTATCAATTTCATAATCTCGTTTAATATCATAATAATCATTAATCTCTTTTTGATTGGATTGAATTAATTTTGGTAATTCTTCTAACTTATCTTGAAGATTTAGGGCTTGTTCAGGAATTTGAGCTTTTATTTCATTGACTTCAATTTTCAAAGAAGAAATTTTTTGTTCTTTTTCAATAATTATCTTATAAATTTCTTCTCGTTTTTTAATAATCGAATTTTTTTTAGTAGTCAATATTTGAATATGTTTATATTTTTGGTAAATAGAATCGATTTGACTTAAACGTTGAATGATAATATTACTTTTATCTTCAATTTCTTTTTTTTTTTTTTTTAGCGAATTAACATCATCTCGATTTTTTTCAGCTTTTCTTATTAATTCATTGAGATATTCACGAGTTTTATTCATGTTTGAAAAGAATGGTTTTTTTTTTTTTAATACATTGGGTCTTGCTTCAATTACTAATTTCTTAGGTCTAATTTGTTCTCCATCTAAAGTAACAATCCAGTTATTATATTGATAATTTTTTATAAAATTCATTGCAGTTGGATGATCCTTTGCTACTAAAGTTTTATTAGCAATACTAAAAATTACTTTTTTAATTGATAGTTCATCTGAAGTAGGAAAAATAAGATTTGCTAAATAACCAAAGATACCTTGATTTTTTGCCTTTGAAATTGATGGTAATATTTCTATTGATTTATTTCTCTCCAAATAAATATTACAACGTGCGCTATTGTTTTGAACAATCTCTTTTATTTGGAAAAATGAATCTTGATCTCTTGCAATAAAACTATTTAAAACTCTATATACAAAAATTTATTAAATTGATTTATTAAATAGTGAATCAAAATCTAAATACTCTATTAAGGGACCAAATCCATTAATTTTTCTTTCTTGGATTTCATTAATTACATTTTGGATAGAATCTGGTTTGGGAATACCTTTATTATATACATTCTTTTTAATTTGGTCAATTTCTTCTGTTAATTTTAAATAATGTTGCTCTTTCTCAATTATTTGGATTTCCAAATCTTTGATATTTTTGATATTCATTTTAGAAAAATCTAACATTTTTTCTTTTAGATTCATATCTGGATTATTCATAAACCATTTGAATTTTCTAATTTCTTGATTGAGATTGCTAATGTGATTAATTTTACTATTTAATTCCTTTTCAAAATCCTTTTGTTTATCAGTTAAATCATTCAATCGTTCGTTATTTAAATTTAAAGAATTCAATTTTGAATTGTATTCTAAAATTAGAGATTGGTTTTTTTGAATTTTTATTATTATTCCTTGTTGCTCATCCTGTAAACTTTTCAAATCTTCTGATTTTTCAGTAATTTTGCTATTAATTTCTTTCAAATTTTGGGTTCGATCAAATAATTTTATCTCTAATTGCTTCAAATTACTCTCCAATTCTGAAATTTTAATAGATATAAAAGTAATTTTCTCTGCTAGAGCATTTTTATTTGAAGTCATTTGATTCAATTTATCTGAAAGCAATGAATGTTTTAGTTTTTCTTCAATATATGAATTATTAATATCTTCAGATGAAATATTCAATATATTTAGTGATTTTAGAAGGTCTTTTTCTCGAGTTTTACTTTCTACTTCATTCTTCTGTATTTTTAATTTGGTTCTTTTTATAATTTCATATTTTTCTTCAATTTCTATTAGTTCCTTTAAGATTTCTATTCGTTGAATCCATATTTTTTCTTGTTGTAATTCTTTCAATTTCATTTCTAAATGTTTTTTTTTTTCCAATTTCTTAATTTTTGGTTCTAATTCTAGATATTGATTACGCAAATTATTTTTTTGTACTTTAAAAGTTCCATATTCTTTAACTAATTGCGTTATTCTTTCTTTTTGATTTAAAATTTGAAGTTTTTGTTTATTCAAACCGATCCCCTTTTCAACAAAATCACATAAAGTTTCTTCTTTGAAATTTTTAATAATATCAATATTTCCTTGGCTCATAAATGAAAAGAGGTTATCAGGATCAATTCCAAAATTTTTAACAATTAGATGTATTCGATTTCTGCTTAATTTTATGAATTTTTTATTATTAGGTTCTTTTATCATAAATTTTGGAGTCTTATCCCTTTCAACTGATCTTTGAAAGACATAAATTCCATCATTTGCTTTAATGTAGACTTTAACTTGAGTATAATTTTGACCAGTTCTAATGAAGTCGGACCATTTATTATATCTTCCATTGTAGTCATTTGATCCTAATGCAAATTTTAAAGCTTGGAAAATTGAACTTTTTCCTGCTCCATTTGGTCCAGTAATTATATTAAAGTTAGAATCAAAAATTACCTCATCATTTTCAAATGATAAAAAATTAAAAAGAATTATTTTCTGGAGTAATGCTTTTTTATCTCGAATAATCTTAAAGGATGACTGGTCTTTTTCTAAAATCTTGCTTCTATTAACATTACCATTACTAATATTTTTACTTTTTCCAATTAAATTCGAGATTTCTTTTGATTCTGTCACTATTATAACACTTCATCTAAAACTAAATATTCCTATAATTGTTAATTCAATCGTTTCATATTATCGATTATTGATTTTGCATCATTTAATTTGCGAATTGCTATATCTGGCTCGTCTAATAAGATAAAATTATAATCTGAAAGCTTAATTCTTTCAGATAGTTGGAGGGGAGAACCTTTTTTTGTTTTATCAATTATGATTATTAATTCTTCAAAATCATTTGATGCTGCATTTTGATAAAGTTGCTTAAGAAAACTGTTACTATATTTCAAAGATTTGCTTGGTTTATTCTCTCTAATATTCGTATTTGCTCTTTTAAATTGTATATCAGAATTTGTGTGAATAACAGGTATATAAAAAATTCTTTTTTCTAATAGTTTTAAAAAAAATGTAGTATTAAACATTAAATTTTGATTAGTATCCTTGTTTCTATTTATTTCATAATATATTTTTG
>CAYPTZ010000201.1:0-6585 GCA_964413395.1 uncultured archaeon
CAGAAAGAACAAACAATACTTGTGAAACAGGATTCAGCAAGGAAAAGCAGGTCCTTATTCGAAGAAGTGCTAAAATGAATGTTGGTCGTACAATTGCCACACGAGGCGACTTATACTTGCGGTTGGTTCATTGTGAGTTTGAAGAATTAAAAAGTGATATTGTTTAGGAATATTCAACTCTTTTAATGAAGGAATTTAGAACAGTTCAACAAAATTA
The DNA here is from genome assembly GCA_964413395.1 of uncultured archaeon. Classification (GTDB taxonomy): domain Archaea; phylum Asgardarchaeota; class Lokiarchaeia; order Sigyniarchaeales; family Promethearchaeaceae; genus Lokiarchaeum. The sequence goes on from CAYPTZ010000201.1 coordinate 218, forward strand.
AATTACTAAATTTACCCAATATTGGCCTAAAACGAAGTAAGCAAATGAAGAGTACAATTATGTGTTGAAATTATTCTATTCTTCCCTAAAATAATTGTGAAGAAAAAGTAGATTATAGTTAAAAAAACGGAGAGAATTTTTCAAATCGGTTTTTTTTTCCGAATCTTTTTTTTTTCCAAATTGAATATTATAATGAGTCAATAAATGAGTGAAAAAAAAACTTCGACGATGCTTTCGGACATATGGAAGATACCAGATCAAGCCATGCATTGTTTGGAAAATAATCAAAGTTTAACTTTGCCTGATGAAGTCCTTTATCTTGGAATGGGATCATCATTTTATGCGGCACTTACTTTAAAATATGCTGGAGCTGAAATTTCTCCAGAATTAGCATCCGAATTTTTTAACTATAAAAAAAAAAGTGTAGCCAAAAATTCTCGCGCAGTATTAATATCTCAATCTGGTCGTAGTTCTGAAACTGTTTGGTGTGCTGGATTATTTGATCAATATATTTCTATAACTAATGTACTGAAAAGTCCTCTTGCAACAGGTAAGGGTTGTATAAAAAGTATTCTGATTGAAGCGGGAGAAGAAGTGTATAGCGCCACAAAAAGCTATATTAACACTTTGGTGGTTTTATATCAAGGTCTTGGTTTTTTTGCAGTCAAAGAGGCAATAAAAAATATTCAATATCGAATGAAGGAATTTGAAAAAATAGGTCGTAAGCTAGCTGATGGATTGTATTCTGATCTTAAAGATAAAAAAAATAATTGTGGAGATTATAAAGATGGAAATAGTAAAAATAGAACTTGTAAAGGAATATGTATACTGGGGAGTGGTCCTAATTGGGCCACAGCTCTTCAAGGATCTCTCATTTTTACTGAATCTACTAAATATATTTTTACTGGGATGTCCACTGCACAGTTTGATCATGGACCTAAGGAAGCTGCTAAGAATGCTATAGTCATCATTATCAATACTAATGGTCCAGTTTGCACACGAACTTCTAATTTAATAACAAAATTATCCGATTTTGGGACTAAAATATACGTAATTGAAGAATATGAATTAGCAGAAGAATTCTCGCCACTAGCCATAATTATTTCACTCAATTTTGCCGCATATTATTTATCTGAGAATTTAGGTATAAAAAAGACCTTTATTTTAGGCGATAAAGTTACAGAAGTCAAAGAATGAATATTGAAAATAAAATTTCAATCGTATAAGGAAAATAACTCGGTTTTTTATTTTAAAGCTTGTTGTAGATGCAGTATGGTCAAATTCTTTTGAATTTGCTCGTAAGTAATTTGATGATCGGGAATATAAATGACTGTGTAAGGCTCGTTTGGAATAAGATCAAAGAAATTATCATTAATACCATCTGGAGATTTATTAATTTCAATGTAAACTCCACGAGCAAATGTATTTGAACTAAATACAATATTCCATTGGTTGTTTTTTTCTTCTATTTGGAAATTTATGATTGATTCTAGCAATTGCAGTTCTTTTGGTTTAAGAAAATAAAAATGTGTATTTTGAGATGGGATTTCGTTTCCTGTAAGCTGAATTCTTAGTAACGTTTTGCTTGGATCAAGATCCTGAAGAAATTTTTCTAAGGGTTCAGATGAAATTTTTGTAGAACTTAACTTTGAAACAGACAAACTTTTGATTTTAGTTTTTATAACACCTTGAATAAAATCAATTATTTCGATTTTGAGATGTATTGAAATGTCTTTTGGAAGATCATTAAGAATATATGTATGAAGCATTCCATTTTCATCAAGAAATAGACTGGAAATGACATCAGCGAATGATTTTGTAAGATGAAAGTGTAAAGCTTTACGACGACCATAATAATCTACACTTGCCCAAGATGAAACTGGCCAACAATCGTTGAGTTGCCAATATAACGAACCCATACAATATGGGCGTGCCCGACGATGGCATTCGATTGCAAAACATACTGCATCAGCTTGAAGTATTTGACTTAGATAGAGCATTGACTCAAAATTTCGTGGTTTTCCATAATATTTTTCCATATAATCTAAGATTAAGTCATTACCATCCGGATGTCGTTGGTGGTGTTTCATTACCAGGGAATCCATCTTGAGATCAGTATTTTCAGTGTATGATTTGATTGTAGATAGTGAAGTAAAAGATTGAAAACCAAATTCACTAACAAATCGTCCAATATTTTTAGCATATTCTTCAATCGGTTTTTTTGAATGGAAAACTCCCCAATAATGTACATCACCTATGGTGAAGCTCTTAGGGTCTTTATATCCAAAAGGAGGAGAACTTTGCCAATAAAATCGTTCTGGATCATGTTCTGCAACAATTGAGGGTAGTAACTCCCGAAAAAGAATACAGTAATTCCGCCAAATTTCTTGTGCAATAGATGGATTTTTTTCTTCATATTGTTCTTTCCAGCCCCAAGTATGCCATGCTTCGTCGATTTCTACATTACCGCACCATAATACGATTGAGGGGTGAATTTGTAAGCGTTCAATTGTTTGGATTGCTTCTTCACGTACATTTTCTATAAATTTTGGATTCGCAGGGAACATACTACAAGCAAACATGAAATCTTGCCAAATTAAAATGCCTTTCTCGTCACAATAATCGTATAGGTCATCATCTGGATAATAACCTCCTCCCCAAATCCTTACTGTATTCATATTTGCTTCTAGAGCCCAATCAATGGTTTTTCGAATTCGATCTGGTGTCATTGTTGGTAAAAAGCTATCTCCTGGAATCAGATTCGATCCCTTGGAAAAGATGGGAATGTTATTGACCTTAAAAAAGAAACTTTTTCCTATATCATCTATTTCTTGAACAACATTTATTGAACGAATACCAAATTTTTTAGTAATAGTTGCCAACTTCTTATCGTTTTTTGAAAAATTGACTTCAATTTCATAAAGATATGGATTACCTAAGGGACGTGGCCACCAAAGCTGGGGATCAGAAATCGTAAATTCTTCTTCAATTCTATTCATACCAGGAGTAAGTTTTAATCTAAGATCTTTCTGTGAAAATGTTTTTAATGAGAGGTTCCCTGTTATTGATTGATCGGATTCAAGTGAAATTATGAATTTAACTATTACTTTTGCATTAGATATTAAAATTGTATTGCATTTGATGTTATTAAAACGTATTTTACTCCATCCTATCAATTCGATAGGGCGCCAAATTCCCATGGTTACAATACGCGGTGCCCAATCCCATCCAAAATGATACTGGGCTTTACGACAATAGGGGCTAATCTTAGATTCACCTATTTCATCACTATTTGGGAGTTCATATTTTTGGTTTTTTTTCTGCTTTTCTACTATTACAGAGGGTGATCTAAAAATAATATAAAGATCATTTTTATCTTTTTGAAGTTGCTTTTTAATATCAATTTTCCAAGTTCGGTGCATATTGTTAGTTTTAAGGATTAAATTTTCATTTAAGTAGATCTCTGTGAATGTATCCAATCCTTTGAAATTTAATTCAACACGATCTTGAGTGAAAATTTCCATATTTGGGGTAAAAATTGTTTTATATTCCCAATCTCTGGATTCAACCCATTGGATTTTCTTTTCATTATCCCGAAAAAATGGATCTGGAATATCTTTGTGTGATAGTAGATCTAAATGAATTACTCCAGGTACCTTCGCACTTTTCCAATCCTTCTTACTTCCTAATTCTCGGTATACCCAATTATATTTCAAATTTTGTTTTATCATCTGGGGTCCTTCCTGTGAGATATATTTGAAAAATTAATTATTCATTTTTTATATTTCTTATTTGTATTTATCTTTTATTTAGAGTTATTTTTTCTCAATTTTAGTAAATTTACCAAAAAAGAGTCTTATTTTAGATTTCATTCGAAAATAATTATTATTATTCTATACAATACTATAATTCTAAAAATTAATAGCAATAAATCATTCAGGAACAAATTATTATATTAAATCTATTATCAAAAGTTTAGCTAGTCTATCATGTAATTTTGGTAGAAATTAATATATTAAGGCAAAATATTAAAAACGTTATTTTTGTTAAGATTTGTAGGAATTATTTTTAATATTTCATATAATTAATGGATCGGAGGAAATATGAAGATGAAAGAAATAATATTCAATATGCTTGAAGAATTGATTGAATTGACAACTTTTGAATTGGAGTTTCATCATCGAATGAAATCAAATCTATTTAGTGAGCGATGGATTAATTGTTCCCGATCTCGTACTAGAATAAAGAGAATGAAAAATTATTTATATATTTCTATTAAAACTATATTAGAATCGCACCAGAAAATTGAATTTTTCAATATAGCTGTAAAGCCATTTATATTGAATAATTTAAATGAAATATTGGAATCCATTGAAATATCTAAAAAAAATGGTAAAGCAATGGATTTACTTCAAGAATTTATTTTTTACAAATTAGAATTAAATGAAATTTTTATTATTTTTACCAATATTGTTGCTTGGGAACATCAAATTTACCCCACATTACTCGAATTTAAATTATTTTCCTCACATCATCAAAATATCAAGATGAATTTAACAGATGACTATTTAAGATACTATATTCGATTTTTAGATGTTCTATCATCAAGTGAAATTATATCTTTGTTTGATCTTGATGCGTTAAGGCATACGATTAGATCAGATGAAGAGTACATAACGCAAAAATCTATAAATACTCTCCATCTTTTTGAGGATTGGCCAATATTAAATTTGGAATCCTTTTCAAATCGGTTTCCCCATTTTAAAGAAAATTTATCAAGAAAAATAGTAAATTACTCAATAGTATAAATATAGTCTACTAATTTTGTAAATATACATTCAGATAGTTTTTTAAAGGGATTCTTTTTTATGTACATATAAGAAGATGTTACCTCAAACTGAAACGATGATGCAATTTCCATATAAAACAGTTTTCGATGAACCTTGGGATGACGAATGGGCTGATGATTGGCATCAAGTATCAGAAATCTTTGATACTATTGCTAGATTGGAAAATCAATTCAATCAATTAAGTGTCTCTGTTTTAAGAGAATTAACTCAAAAAAAAATGATCTTAGATTTACAAAGGTATGTTTATTCGCTAAGCAAAGTAATCATTGAAAAATACACTTTCTAAATCATCTCCATTTCAAAAATTTTTAAAAATCGAGAACAAATATCCATTTTTAATCTCTTTTTCTTAGGTTTCTTAAGACTTAAACCCTCCTTATAAAAAAGATAAGCATTATTTGCTAAAATCTTTATTTCTGACGAATAATTATCAAATATATGAAATTTGAGAAATTAGAAAAAAAAAAACCTTTTCAAAATACTATTGCGATTGTCTGTGGTGGATCCAGTGGGATTGGACGGGAAACTTCTATTTTATTAACTAAATTAGGTGCATCTGTTTGCATAATTGCATTTGATAATTTGGATTCAATAACTGCTGATTTGAATAAAGAAAAAGTGAACAAAGATCAATTTGTTGAATCTATTTTTTGTGATGTTACTGATTATTATGAACTTCAGGTAAAAATTTCTAATTTTGTTGAAAAATATGGAACACCTGATTATTTATTTAATTTTGTAGGATTTGCTATTGCTCAGTATGTTGAAAAATTAACAATAGAAAATTTTAAAAAAAATATGGATATCAATTATTATGGAGTGTTAAATCCAATTCACATTTTGTTACCCTATTTTAGGAAGGAAAAAAAAGGATATATCATGAATACATCATCAATGATGGGTTATATGGGGATGATGGGGTATGCTAGTTATTCTCCTACAAAGTTTGCTATTGTTGGATTAACTGAATCACTTCGACATGAGTTAAAACCATTCAATATTCATTTTTCGCTCTTATTTCCTCCTGACACAAAAACTCCTGGTTTTAAAAAAGAAAATGAAACGAAACCAGAGGAATGTGTAATTCTTTCTGAAAAAGGAAAATTGATGTTACCAACAGATGTAGCAAAAGCGGTGATAAAAGGAGTATTGAAACATAAATTTAATATATTACCAGGAACAGCGAAATTATATAAAATATTATACCGCTATTTCCCCAAAATATTTAGAAAAGTATTAGACCATGATTATAAAGTAGCAAGAAAAAAACTTGGTAAGAAATAGGTTTTTTGGCTCTATTTCTCTAATTATATCTGCCATATTGTAGATAAATTGGGATTTTTTGTGAAAATGGTTTTATTTACTGATAGTATGCTCTTTAGGGATAATTATTTCCTTTTTCTCAACTTTTTCTTTTCCATATGGTTCATAAGGTATCATATTTTTTCCATATTTACATTTGGCTAATCTGGATTTTAATTTTATTTTTGATTTACTAATGTATATTTAGGTATAAGT
>CAYPTZ010000202.1:0-6582 GCA_964413395.1 uncultured archaeon
ATTTATTAGAAAAATTTATTGAAGAAACATAATTTCCATGGCTAATTGCGACATTCATAGCAGCAAAAGCAGCTAATAATGCTAAATCATATTTTCCTTTTATTTTTTTTTTTAAGAATTTCCAATCCATAGATCCAGAACTGTCGATAACTAACATCAAGTTTGGATATTCTTTTTTGAAGTCCATTCCTTCATGTTTAAAATGATTCCATTTTCGTGTAGTTATATTGGGTATTATTAAAGGACTTGTTAATAATGTTTGAATTGGATCTAAATCTTCAATTTTATCCCCAATTTTCCAGATTTCTGGATAATATGGCAAATTTCCTGATAATCTATCGAGTTTTATTTCCATATTGAGGAGAACTTGTACATTTGATCGATACCAAATTGCTATACTTTCAATTTTATCATATAAACCATAAAATGCTAGAATTTTTGCTATTGTCTGATATTCAAATATATTTGAATTTGTTTGAAGAGCGTTAAATATTGTTTCTGAATATTCAAAATCAGTGTGTATTGTATTCGTTTCACCTTTCTTTTTTATTAAGGTTGGATTTTGCAGTTGAGAAATATTACCAAATGTATTTAAAACATCATCAGGAAGAAAATTTGGTAAAATATTGTTGGATTTTGAATCATTATCTTTTTTTTTATTACTTTTTTTCAGTAATTTGGAGATTTTTGAGACTTTGCTTTCCCATAAAGATTCATCATGAAAGTTTTGCATAATAACTTTCGATATTTTTTGAGAAATAGCACATAATTCCTCATTAATCATATTTAATGGAATAATTTTAATTTGCCAGATGATTTCATAACAATATATTAATATCTTCCATAATTTACTTGGTTTTTGAGTATGATTTTTATCTTTCAAATAACAATTGACTGTTGTTATCAATTCCCATTCCATAATTTCTGAAAAATTTTTATGATTTTTTTTATCAATTACTAGATCTATAAAAATATTAACTATAATTGATGCATATTTTTGATTTATCCCTGTAGATAAAGATATCGCGAGTAATTTGATATAGGTTAGATTATCATAAGGGCAAAAAATGTAATGAGAAATTTCATGAAGTGATATTGAAAAGAAATAGTTATAGAGTTCATGATTTAGAAAAATATTTGGAGTATTATTCAAATTTAATGTAATTTGGTAAGAATCAAAATCAATAAAAAACCCCTTTTCCCTAGATCGACTAAAAATGAAATTAGGTTCAGGAAGACTTGGATAATAGAAATATTCCAACGCGGCTTTGAAAGCATTTTTAGCAATTGAGAGTATTTTTTTATTTCTGACCGATAATTCTGGTTTTTTTTTTTTTTGTTGAATTTTTATTTTGATTGAGTGATTATTTAGATTAGACAATTTTAATACTCCAATTTAGATCGTTCAATTAAAAAAATCATCATCAAAATATTCATCTGTAATCATTTGTGAATTATTTTTTTTCTTTCTTTTGAGATTGTCGTTATATTCTCTCTCTTTTAATAAACTTTCTTTTGATGTTGTTTGGGTTTCATCTTTTACATTTTTAATTAAATCATCCATTGATTTAAATGAATTAGAATATTTGCTATTTATCAGTTCTTTAAGATTATTAGCTGAATTTCCTCCGAAAAAACTAAAATTAACAATATCTGCCGGTTTTATACCGGTTATATTTATTTCCATTTCTAAATCTTCTGATTTTAACCGATATGTCCCTCTGGATTGTAATGTTTTTTTAATCTGATTGGAAAATTCTGGGATCATCCCCTCTATTGTAAAGCGTATGGATCTCCATAATTCTACTGAACAATTATAAATATTCAAGGTTAATATCTTTAAATATTTATTTATTTTGCTGATTAATGGTCCTCTGTTAGGAAAATCAATGAGATATAATAACTCTTTTTTAAGGGAAGACAAATCTGCAATATCTCCCAATTGTGCTGCTTCATTAATTTTTCTAACTTTTTTTATGTAATTTGAAGAATTAAGTTGGTTTACAAGTGGAAAAAGATCTTTTGCAATTATCAGATCGCTTTTTGCCATCAGTTCCATTATATCCAAACCTTCTTTTTTTCCATTCCCTTCTAAATAATTTTGAGTTATTTCATATGCATCTTTTCTATTTCGAAATCTTTTTTCAATAATTTTTAATAAATGCTTGGTGTATCTATATTTATCGCCCCAAAAGGGTGCTTGATTAATTATTTGATTTCTATATATAATTCTATGTGATATCACATAAGGTGCAATTGTTATTATTGAAATTAATGAGACTTCAGGCATATTTATTAACCAAGTTAACGCTTTTGCATATCTTGCTAAATCTTTTGCAACTCTTACTGATAATATAGAATCAGAATTTGAACATGGAATTTTTTCTGGGATATTATAATGACAACCGCTGCATAGTCCCGTTGAAGGTTTCAGATAATTTGAGTTTCCTTTTTCAATTCTTTCACAAAGAGTAAATTCTCTTATGATTGCATTGATAAAATTACTTGCCTCATTATTTAATGGAATTTTTTCAACTTCAAACCAAATATTCAATAGTTGTTCTTCAGTCAAAACTTGTGGTATCTGTACTAATTCATCATAGCCACTTAACTTTTCATCTTGACTATTAAGAATCTCTGAAAGATCTTGTGATTTTGGCATTGTTATTGGAATTGAAATTCCAAATCTATCGAGAAAGGGGGCCGATAATTCAAATGTGCCAGAATCATCTGGATTCAATGTTGCATATAAAGTATATTTAGCTACATCAAGTATAGAGTCATAATACTTTAGTTTTCCTTCAGCCAATAATGAAAGCAAGATGTTTTGAGTGTAAGGGGAACATCGATTTACTTCATCAATAATTTTCCAAAAGTTTAAAGAAAAATTCCGCCATATCACTTCTTCTTCCCCATTTTTCATCAATTTTTGGATATTCAAGGTTGCAATGATTTTTTCTTCTGTAAGTTGTGGATGTCCTCGAATAATAGATTCCTCCAATCCCATTAAGCTAATTCCTGTAAACATTCTTCCTAAAAATTTTGCTATTGATGTTTTTCCTCCTCCATGTCCTCCTATTAAGAGCATTGCCGAATTTGGGACTAATGCATTTAGTATACAGATGGTGAGGATTTCTGGTAAAATTTTTTTCTGAATTTTTTTTTTTTGAGTGACCTTATCTTTTTTTTTTTTCTTAATATAAGTCTCAAAAATCACTTCTAAATTTCCTGAATGAACAAATAGTTGATTTGCTTGAATTGTATTAATTATATACCATACTTTTTCTTGAAAATAATTTGGATTGGGAATCAATTGAGTTTTTTCCTATAATTTATATTATATAACAATATTGATATAAAATTAAATAAATTCTTTGAAATGGTTGTATAAATTACATTTTTATTATATCAAATCGAAATAATTTTAGGAAAAAAAAAATGGGTTAAAATATGGCTAAAAAAAAGAAAAAAGAAGAAGAATCATCTGTAGAAAAAAATAATGATAATATAAATAAAGAAGTAAAAAAACAAGCAATAAAAAAAAAAACAACAGCAAAATCTTCACCCGGTAAAAAAGCAACAACAAAAAAGGCATCTTCTAAAAAGGTAGCAAAAAAAAGATCTTCAAATAAAAAAACAACAGCAAAAAAAACGTCTACTATCAAAAAATCTTCTTCTAAAGCCAATTTAAAAAAAAAAACAACAGCAAAATCAAAAGAAACCCCTAAAAATCCTCTAAATTCTACTTCTCCTCCTCTTGATGAAAACCTCCAAAAATTATTAACACCAGAAGAAAGAGAAAAGATGGAAGAAAATTTAGATTTGGTTTCTTGTTACTTAGAAGATATTGGAATTGTCGATCTGAAAGTAGATCGAGAGAAACTAATCATTGCTGTTCCATTTGACTATGAAGAATTTACCTTTTTAAGTCATATTGTGTTAAGCCCAGAATGGATATTGATCAAAACCTCCATATTTGAAATTGAAAAATTAACCCAAGCATCCGTGTTAAATTTATTTGCTGAAATATTAAAAGGCAATTTTATTTTAAATAGCGTAGTCTATTCACTTGATCCAGAAAATAAAAGTATTTGGGCACAAGCAGATGTTCCAATTTCTGCCGATTTTGAGACATTTAAATTAAATTACTTTAGTATTGTTTTTGCAATAGATTATTTTATGAAAAATATTAGTCCAAAACTTCAAATGAAATTGAAGTCAACTGTAGAAAAGGAGACCTTTAAAACTTCCGAGTCTAATTTCTATATATAAAAATAAATTCGAGTCTTTTGATACAGACAAAAATTTTTTAATTTATTTTGATTATTTATCCTTGTAATTTTATATCTTGAACATGAAAGAAAAAATTGGAGTGTTAATCATCCCTACCAGAAATCCGAAACATAATAGACAAAAAAGTAATTTTATCGATTTACAGGATAATTCCAAGGGTAATACTAAACAATTCATTTTAATGACAATAATTTTCTTTATTGTAGTGATTGTTGTGGTGCTAATTGTCCAAAATCAAGAACCAGGTACACCTCCAAGTTTGAAAAAGTATGCAGAAGGAGATACGGCAACTATTGAATTTAAGGTATGGGCTGATTCGGATGGTGATGGTGAAGTGGAATGGACCCTTTCAGAAAATACAACCGTCATAAATAGTTCCATAACTGTAACTAATAAAACCGATTTCATTGTTGATGGTAATTATATCGAAGGATTTTTTGACAATGCAGTTGGATTAAGAGAAAATGAAGTGAAAAAATTCTATTTAGATGCCAATATCGATGAGGACCAAGATGATATTGATGATAAATCATTAAAAAGAGTGAAATCTTTTGTTATCGGTGCATGGGCAAATACTAAAGTTCTGTTTGAGATCAAAATTATCAGTCTTACTAAACTTTATATTAACACGACTTCAACTGTTGAAGATGTGAATTTTGGAGAAGATTTAGCACTGAATATACCTAATTTTCTAATACCTTCTTCCATTTCAATATTCTATTTTTAGCAAGGAAAAATGGCGTTTATAAAAAAGACCTTTTTTTTCGAAAATTAAAAAATGAGAAATCAACGTTTTTGTATTGTTAGTAATTCATCTTTTGTTGTATCGCCGCAGTTTCGACAGAATTTCATCTTTTTAGTCAATTTAGAACCACATTGTGCACAATAAAAAGAGCCTTTTTCCACGAGTAAATCCTTATATTTTTTTTGTACATCATCATCTCTATCAGAAATCTTGCGATTTAGATTTTGGTCTAAATTCACTTCTTTTATAAATTGATCTAATTTTTTAGTTGCATATTTTCTCGTACGTGGAGATTTAATTAACATTTTATATAAAATTTCGACATATCCAATTCCAAGGCATGAAATTGCTAAAATCATTGCATATTGAGGTATTTGAGGTTCAGAAGATACTAAAATCACAAATATAGTTGCAAAGGTGAGAAATAAAAGTATAACTAAATAACCACTAGTTAAATTTGTCTTATCCATTTCATATTTACACACTGGGCAATATTCCTATCGTTCATAATATCTTCGTGTGCTGTTATTTCCTCTTTTACGGATTATCCTATGAATTCTTTTGCATTTTGCGCAAATTAATCAATTACATTTTTCACAATGAGAGACCGCTATATGATCATCATGATAATAGCAATTTGAAATTTCTGTCATTTCAACTAATAATAGTTTTTAAAATTCTTAAATAACATCTATTTATTATTAAAAAAAATTTCAGAAAAAAAAATTATAATTCTTTGTTCTTTTTCACTGCTTTGATAAAACTATGATAAATCGGTGATGGTTTAAAGGGTCGTGATGTATATTCGGGATGAAATTGAACTCCCACCATCCAATGATCTCCATTCAATTCAATGGCATTGACAATTTTTTTAGATTTATCATAAGCAGAGATAATTAATCCTTGATTTTCGACTTCTGGAGTATGATATTTATCAATGATATGATATCTGTGTCGAAATCGCTCTCGAATTTCTTCTTGTTTGTAAGCGTTAAATAATTTAGTGTTCTTCTTTACTAAGACGGTTTTTGCACCAAGTCGCATGGTTCCACCTATGTTCACTGCTTTCATTTGTTCATCCATCATGGTAACCACTGGAGTATCCGTTTCTGGGTCAATTTCGGTTGAATGAGCTTTATTAATTTTCATCATATGACGCATAAAAGCAATATAGAACATATGTGCTCCAAAACATATACCTAAATAAGGTATTTTATTAATTAATGCAAATTCAGCCGATTTAATCATTCCATCCACGCCACGATGACCAAATCCAGGTGTTAATAATATTCCATCACACGTTTCCAGTTCTTTCTGGAAATCTTCCTTTTCTGTATCTACAAAAACAATTTCTAAATTCACCTTTTCATGTGCACAGGCATGGGTTAAAGCATGATTTATCGAGACATAAGAATCTTTATTATTAACATATTTTCCCGGCATTGCGATGCGTAATGTAGTTTTATATTGTTGGGTAAATAGTTCTGTCATTTTCACCCAATCGGCATATATGTTATTTTGAACCAAACGGGTTTTTAAATTTA
>CAYPTZ010000203.1:0-6581 GCA_964413395.1 uncultured archaeon
AATGCTCTCTAAGAGGGGAGCCTACCCCCCATCAGCTGCATTTTTATTTTTTTTTTTCAAAAATATATGAGGTTGTGATAGTAATTTAAATATAGTAGAACTCGAAATCAAGAGATACCACAAAAGTGTCTATTTATTTCGATCTCAAAAATTTTCCAAACAATAATTACATTTTTATTTTGATTGGGTTATTTAAACATATATCTTGTGTAGAAATTTAAGAGTATTATTCCATATTCATTCCATTTTTTTTCCATATATTATATGAAAGTTGGTTTAAGATTATTTTTTCCTGAACATTTTCTATAGCAATTCTAAATGATATATCAAAATTGAATACTATCATCTCTTTATGCATTGATATTTCTTTCATAACAATAATATTTCCTATTTAATATGTCTCTGTTAAATAGAATGATAGGTCTCTCACTTTTTTTTTTACAATTTATATTCTCAAGTCATTATTAATTCCCTTTAAGTAAACATTAGAACAAGATCAAGAAAATTTTCATTTTTAATAATTTAAAATCCAAAAAATGAAATTTCTTATATCATTTTTAATGATCTATTATATCATAAAACATATACTATCATAATTTTTATTTATGGTTCTCAATTAATGGCCTATGTGTGTATTAATAATGGACTAAAAATTGTGTTGATTTATAACTTCCCACTACCATAATTTAGTAATAATTAAAATAATGATAATATATATTCTAAAACTACGATAGACATGAATTTTATCATCACTTTTTCGTTAGTAAATTAAATTTTTTAACTCATTGATAAGATTGCTCCTAACATTTTTTGTTTTAAATTTTAAAATCATTTGAAATTTTTACAATATTTGCATAACATATCTATATTTTCTGTTATCTAGTTCAAAACCCCCAATTATTTAATGTAAAATTTAAAATGAAGGGAGATAATCAATTTTTTTATTATTTTATTATATATCCTCTGCATTTATTCCTGAAAGTTTACTCCTACTAGTTTTATATAAAGTTGAGCTGATATTTCATTGGAATTTAGTTTACGTATTTTTACTGAATTTACTGTCATGTGATACTATAATTATAGTATAAATTTCTATCAGATGAAAGTAAATTAGAAAAAATCTAAAATTCTTTTTTAAAGGTGAAAAAAATGAATAATGAAGTTAGTCCAAAAAAAAGAACTAAAATCAGTTTATTATCTTTAGTATTTCTCTTAATTTTGATTATTCCAGTTAAAATTAATTTTAATGACAATAATCAAATTGATAATCTAAATGAAAAAATAAATTTTAGTGCAACATGGGAAGATGAACCTTGGGTAAATATTCCTTTATATGGTGAAAATGGAGGTGCTCTTTTTGATTATGCTACTGCTTTATCCCGTACAATCTTATTTTATGAAGCAGAAAAATGTGGTTCTAATGAAAACAACCGTTTTAATTGGCGAGGTGATTGTCATACAAATGATGGTGCTTGGGTAACACTTAGCGATGGAACAGAATATTGGATAGACGCTACAGGTGGTTATCATGATGCGGGAGATCATATCAAATTTGGAATCTGTGAAGCATATACTGCGTCAACATTAGGTTGGGGTTTTTACCAATACCGAGAACAATACGAAGAAACTGGCGAAGATGTGTATATTTTAGAGATATTAAAGGAATTCTCTGATTATTTTATTAAATGTCATCCTGAAAAAGACATCTTTTTATATCATGTAGGAAGTGGAACAGATCATACATATTGGGGTCCTCCGGAAACTCAATTAGATTCAGAATGTCCAAGAGAAGTAAGTATTGCAACCCCTGAAAATCCTGCAACTGATGTATGGGGGAATACTGCAGCATCCTTAGCTATAATGTATTTGAATTACTATAATATTAATTCTACTTATGCCAACATTTGTTTAGACCATGCATTACAGATGTATGATTTAGGAACAACATATTTTGGATTGAGTGATGGTCATGGTTTTTATCCTTCTGCTTCTTTTTGGGATGATCTCGCTTGGGCCGCAATTTGGTTATATAAAGCAACTGGTCAAGAATCTTATCTTGATGATCTTGCATCCTATACTAATGCTGGAAAAGGTGGACTCGATGATGATGACACTATTGAAAATGGTATAAATTGGGTTAATTATTGGACTCATTGTTGGGATGTTGTTTGGGGTGGAACATTTGTTGTTGCAGCTCAGACAACGGGGCATCCTGCATATATTGAACAAGCTGAAGCTAATATTGAATATTGGATGGGACCAGAATTAGAATGTACTCCTGGGGGTATGAAAGCTCGGAATTATTGGGGTGTATTACGTTATTCGACTGCAGAAGCTTTGATGGCTTTAGTCTATTATGATTATTCTGGAAATGAAATTTATCGAGATTTTGCAGCTAGCCAAATTAATTATGCATTAGGGGCAAATCCTCTAAATATGAGTTACATTGTAGGGTATGGTGAAAAATCTGCAGAACATCCCCATCATCGAGCAGCTCATGGTTCAGAAACCTTATCTATGACAGATCCAGAAAATCATACTCATGTACTTTATGGTGCTTTAGTAGGTGGTCCTGACGCTAATGATGAACATAATGATGTTTGTTGGGATTATGTACAAAATGAAGTTACTATTGATTACAATGCAGGAATAGTAGGGGCTCTTGCTGGAATGCGAAAATATTTTGGTGAAGATCAACAACCAGAACCCGATCCTGCTCCTGAGGAACCAATAGAAGCATATTATGTAGAAGCAAAACTTGTAGCTGATAATACTCAACGAAGTCAAGTTTCTCTCTATATTCATAACCATGCGATTCATCCCCCACATTATGAGACAGAATTTGCATTAAAATATTTTGTTGATTTATCAGAATTATATGATTATGGTTATAGTGTTGCAGATTGCGAAGTTGCCCTTAATTATAATTGGGAGAATGCAGCAGATCTAAGTGATTTAATACCTTATGATGAAGCAAATCATATATATCAAGTAATTATAAATTATTCTGGATATTTACTATATGCAAAAGCAGAATTTCAATTTACTATGATTTTTAATTGTCCCGATAGTGGAGCTAGTTACAAAGAAGTATGGGATTCAGCAAATGATTTTTCAATTCAAGGCTTTACAGATGGTGGAGAAGAATTAGCTAAGAACTATTTCATGCCTATTTATCGAGAAGGAGAATTAATATGGGGGCAGGAACCTAATTCGGATAAAATTCCTCCAGATGAAGTTACTGGATTATCCGCTGAAGCAATAGGAAGTGCACAAATTAATTTAGATTGGAATGATAATATTGAAGAAGATCTATCATTCTATAAGATATATCGTTCTGAAAGCAGTAGCTTTTCATTAGATGAGTCTACTTTTATAGATACTAGCAAGATAAGTTCTTTTTCAGATACCGAGTTAATTGCAGAAACAACATATTATTATATGGTTACTGCGGTAGATACTAGTCTTAATGAAGGATATGCTTCAAATATTGCGAGTGATATAACTTTAACTCCTGATGCAATTCCTCCAGAGCAAGTGACAGGATTAATCGCTTCTGGTCTTTCATCAACATCTATTCAGTTAAATTGGGATGATAATACTGATGCAGATTTATCCATTTATAAAATATATCGTGGACTTTCAACTGATTTCATCTGTGATGATAATTCACTAATCGATAAATCTTTAATATCGGAGTATGCCGATGCTGGACTTCCTTATGATTCTACATATTTCTATAAAATTAGTGCCTTGGATACAAGCGGTAATGAAGGAATAATATCTATAGAAGCTTCTGCATCAACACTTTCAGCTCCACTTCCTATTGTCAAGCTTGAATACATCTGTGATTCTTCTGATATTAATTCCGTTGATATTGTCAATCGGATAAAAATATATAACATGGATTCTCGAGCAATATCTGTATCTGATCTATCTATCCGATATTGGTTTAACTCAGAACCAGATTTCTCATCATTAGATTATTCTGTTGATCATGCTGATATGGGTGTTTCAAATATTAATTGTGTTTTTGATATCAAGAATATTAATACTGTGAGTTATGAATATTATGAAATTCAAATATTTGATACAGCAATTATTCCAACTTGGTGTGGAGGTGATGGAACTGAAGCTAATTTTCCAATAGGTGCAAATACTGGTGAAATTAAAACACGTGTATTTGACTCTACTAATGTTGTTCAATTTGATCAGTCAAATGATTGGTCATTTGATAGTTCGGTTAATTCATCAACAGAATATGAAAAAATAACCGTTTATTACAAAGAAAATTTAATATGGGGGCAAGAACCTGAAGAATCATCTGATATTTCTGCACCTGTATTAACTGTTAGTCCAAGTGATGTATCTTATAAAGAAGGAGTTGTTGGAAATACTGTATCTTGGGTAGCTTCTGATTTAAATCCTAATACATATATAATAACGCTTGATGGTGTTGAAGTTCATACAGGCACTTGGATTAGTGATTCTGCAATTTCTATAAGCATTGATGGACTATTGGAAGGAATTTATGCATATGAAATTACTTTTTATGATGAAGTAGGGAACTATCAATCTGATGAATTATTAGTATCTGTATCTAGTTCTGGAACTACAACTTATGAAATTGGTGATGTGAATCATGATAGTTCGGTCACTATTGTCGATGCATTATTAGTTGCCCAATATTATGTTGGAGAATCAGTTGATATTGATGAAACTTTGGCTGATGTAAATTTAGATGGTTCAATCAATATTGTGGATGCCCTCTTAATTGCTCAATATTATGTTGGACAAATTGACGTGCTACCCTATATAGGATAATTTTTTTTTTTTTTTTTAAAAAAAATTAGTAGAAAAAATATTAAAATTTGGTATTTACGATGAAAATAAATAAAAATACAAATAAAAGATTAAGATTTGGTATATTTATTCTAATTCTTTTATTTATTATGCCAATGATTTCCAATCCAAATGTTGAAGTTACAAATGATTGGGATGGAAATCTTGAAAGTAGCGCTGATTGGGAAAATGAAACATGGACTGATATACCACTTTATGATGATGTGGGTGATCCATTATTCAACTATGCAACATACCTATCTGGATCAATTCTGTATTATGAAGGATCAAAATGTGGTGTAAATGAAGGCAATAATCGTTTGAATTGGCGTGGTGATTGTCATACTGAAGACGGAAGATGGGTTACACTTTCAGATGGAACTGAATATTGGATAGATGCTACTGGCGGATATCATGATGCCGGTGACCATATTAAATTTGGGATCTGTGAAGCATATTCTGCTTCAACTTTAGGTTGGGGATTTATTGAATTCCAAGAACAATATGAAGAGACTGGGCAAGATGTATATCTCTTGGAGACTTTAAAATATTTCACTGATTATTTTATTCGCTGTCATCCTGAACCAGAAATATTTTTATATCATGTAGGAAGTGGATCAGATCATAACTATTGGGGTCCTCCAGAATTACAATCTGATGAAGATTGTCCTCGAGATACCTTATTATGTACGCCTGAAACTCCTGCTAGCGATGTATGTGGTAATACAGCTGCTGCTCTTGCTCAAATGTATATAATCTATCAAGATATCGATTTGGCTTATGCTGAAGTGTGTTTGCAGCATGCTCTTGATCTTTATGCTATGGGGACGACTTATCATGGATTAGGAAATGGTTATGGATTTTATTCATCTGCTACTTTTTATGATGATCTTTCTTGGGGTGCTATTTGGCTTTATAAAGCAACTGGTGATGCATCCTATTTAGATGATATAGCATCTAATACTTATGCTGGTGCAGGAGGTCTTGATGAAGATTCAAATATTGATAATGGAATTAATTGGGTAAATTATTGGACTCATTGTTGGGATACTGTTTGGGGTGGTGTCTTTGTTGTAGCTGCCGAAGCAACTCAGCATCCTGCATACATTGAACAAGCAGAGGCGAATATAGAATTTTGGATGTCACCGAATTTAATGTCAACTGCTGGAGGTTTGAAATATCTGAATAGTTGGGGAGTTCTTCGTTATTCCTCAGCTGAAGCCTTAATGGCTTTGGTCCATTATAAAAATTTTGGGAATGAAACTTATCGGGATTTTGCTGCAAGTCAAATGAATTATGCATGTGGTTCAAATCCTTTGGAAATGAGTTATTTTGTTGGTATTGGAGATGTTACTGCTGAACATCCTCATCATCGAGCAGCTCATGGATCAGAAACATTATCTATGACTGATCCAGAGAATCATAAGCATACATTATGGGGTGCTTTAGTCGGAGGTCCTGATACAAGTGATGCTCACAATGATGTTACTTGGGATTATATTTCAAATGAAGTTACTATTGATTATAATGCTGCCGCTGTAGGTGCCTTAGCAGGAATGAGAAAATATTTCAATCCTACAGCAATGCCTGAAGAATTAGATATTGTTGAAGATGAAATTGAAGAAATCTATATGGAGGCAAAAATTGAGTCGATCAACGATCAAAGAACTCAATTCACTGCACAAATTCACAATCATGATATTCATCCAGTTCGATTTGAAGATCAATTAAATTTACGT
>CAYPTZ010000204.1:0-6559 GCA_964413395.1 uncultured archaeon
AAGTGAGCTTTTCGAATGCAAAAAAGTGCAAGATTTTTTAGGTATGCTAACCAATTTTCATATGGAACCGATTTTTCTGCGTTTTGGGGGATCAAACCAATTCCGCTTGTTGTTATTATGGTCATAATATCAAGGAAGAATCGGATCCTCTTAAATCTTGATTTTCGACAAAAATCATTTCATTGTTTACTGATTATTTCAATTTTTTTTTTTTAAATTCTTTGTTTTTTCTATTTAATTGCTATAGATTTCATAATTAATCATTAAGATGTAATTAAATATGCAAACGATTTGGATTTGATTGAAAAAGAGATAAAAATTTTTATCAATTTAAGATTTTAAGCTAATTCCGAACTGTTTTGCATTTTCAAGTTCTTCTTCTGAAGGATGTCCTTTAGGATCCATCGGTTTTCCTTTTTTAAATATTCTAGTTGCGCCCATTGAACAAAATTTCTCAGAATGGATAGATACTTGAGATTTACGGGTGATTCGTTCTTCCATAGATTCAAATAAAATCTCTTTCATAGTTTTTGGAGTTGTTTCTTTAGTCGAAGGATGAATTTCATTTGGTGCTCCACTTGTTCCAAATAATGCAACTTTTTTACCATTAATATTCTTTTTATGTAATTTTTTCAGATAACGAGAACCTTTAAAACTAATTCTTCCCATTACCATCCATGTACCTAGAACAATCAAATCATATGGTTGTAAATCTGGAATTTTTTTTTGGTTGACACATTCAGATTCTAATCCTTCTGCAATCTTCTCAGCAATTTTTTTAGTATTTCCTCCGCGAGAATTGTATATAACAATTGCTTTTTTCATAATATATTATTATAAAATGACAAAATATATTTTATGGATTGATATTGACTAGAATAAGAGAAAAAAATTGGTTTAATTATTCTATTTTTAAAAATAGAAAAAAAAAGAATATCGATTATACTTTTTTGCTATATAATTTTAATCCGATAACATAGATTATAATACTTATTACCAAAATGGCAACTAAATCTATCCTTATTTGTGAATTACTCAAAGCAGTTCCATCAAAAATTAATGTCAATGCTTTAGTGACATAATAACTTGGAGTAAATGGCACAATTATTTCAGTAGCATTACCCATTGGTGTGAATGTTCCAATGTTCCAAATAACTGTTGTGGCAAGACAAAAATCCAAGCAATTCCACTGGTAGCTCCTGCATTTTTTGAGAGTGCTGCAGTAATTAAACCAAGTCCAACTGAGCAAAAAGTTGAGAGTATTAAAAAGATTAATACTAAAATAGCTCCTGCAAAAGTAATATCAATGCTAAAATTACTGAAATTTGATACTAGAAAAGCAGAAAATCCTGTAATTACTTATTGAAGGAATGATAAGACTGCATATGATAACAGTTGGCTTAATATTAATTCTACTGAAGTAATTGGAGTAGAATTCACTCTTCTTTGTATTCCTTCATCTCTTTCTGAGAAAACAGAAACACCAACATGAATAATTGTTAAACAACTTGAATAGGCAAATAATCCTGGAATCATTGCTTTAAAAACACTTTTGTCGCTCCCTATTCATATACAAAGCTAAAGGATAGTCCAAGTATTATGGTAAGGATCGCAGGTATTAATAAAGCTAAAAATAATACTAAGGGTTCTCGTATCAGCTTTTAATATCCATTTTTACAACTGCTAATATTCTTTGTTTTTTCATTTTAAACACCCTCCAATATTTTTCTTCCAGTATTTTTTAAAAAAACATCTTCTAGTTTTTTACATTCATGTTTTTCCATTAAATTCTTTGGAGTATCTAATTCTAATATCTTCCCGTAATCAATAATTGCAACTCTATCGCATAGCTCTTCCGTTTCTTCGATATAATGAGTTGTTAATATAATTGTAATATCTTTATTTTTTAAAGATTTGATAAACTCCCATGTTGTTCGTCGAATTCGAGGATCAATTCCCACTGTCGGTTCATCCAAAAAAAGTATTTGAGGTTCGTTAATTAAGGCTAGTATTAAGTTTAATTGCCTTATCGTCCCTCCACTATATTTTTTAGCTTTCCGTTTACTTGCTTCAAATAAACCTAACATCTTCAATAATTTTTCTGCTTGTTCATGAATTTTCGTTTTTGATATCAGGAGTAAGTCTCCGAAAAATTCAATATTCTCTAATCCTGTAAGAAATCGATATATTGCAGGTTCTTGTGGACATAATCCAATCAATTCTTTAATCTTATTGAGTTTTGTTTTTACATCATAGCCTCTAACAATCACATTCCCTTCTGTTATGGAAAGTAAGCCAATTAACATTTTAATTGTTGTAGTTTTTCCTGCTCCATTGGGTCCTAAAAGTCCAAAAATTTCTCCTTTTTTAACATCAAAGGATATTTCATCAACCGTTTTAACATTATTAAAACTATTTTTTCCTGTAAAATATTTTTTTAAAATTTTTTACCTCAATTGAATTTGATTTATCAGTTTCAGTAATTGCTTCAAGGTTTTGATTTGTATTGTTCATTTTTTTTCCATTCCATTGATCAATATATACTGTAATATTTCCTTTTTATTTATTAACAATTTTAACATTAATAAACAATCAGATTATATTTGTGGAATGTAAAACTAAAATTATTTGGAGACCATTTTTCAATATTCAGTCAATCATAATTCCATTAAAATTAGCTATTATTTCGATTTGAATTTAATTGAATTCATTTAAATTCCCTTTTATATCTCAATTATTGGTTTTTACAGAAAATATTGAAAAAAATGGATTAATTCATGCTAATTTTAAAGGAATTATGATTGAAATAATATTGATTTTAATATCATTTTGACAATTATATTTTTATTATAATCTTAGTTCGATAATTATTTTTTTATTTCAAGCTCAATCTGTGCCGAATTATAAAATTTTATGGCTTTTTCGACTTCCATTGCAAGTTTTTTCTTATATTCTGTAGGTAAAACGTCGGCATACATATGACCCAAACTTTCTTTTAATTGAGTAAAGAATCGAATTAAGGAACCTCTTTGAATAAGATTTTGGAGGATTTTATCCCCTGTACTCGTTATAGCTTGAATTAAATCCGATCCTATGATATTATCTTTTAATATTTGTGCTTTAAATTTATCTAGACTTTCAAGTATTGCTTCCTTTTTACCCTCGGTTTTAAATACAGGAAGATTATCGGGTAGTTTTAATGGATGAATTGCGAATTCTCCTGTTGAAATTGGTTCAGGAGGGTGATAAATTAATTCTTCCATCTTTTTAATTTCTTCTTGTTGATTTTCGATTCTATCTAATTTCTTATCTAAACATTCCAACAATTCTTCATCTTTAGGTAAATGTTTTGAGTTAGTTTTAATTGAAATAAGATTCTTAGATATTTCTGCCACTTTAAGTGTTAATTCGGTATTATATATTTCTTGTTTTTTTTCAAATCTATCCAATTTTAAAGATATTTGGTTGAACTGTTCTAAAAAGCTATCCATTTTTTCGTTTAAAACTTGAAATTTTGTTATTTGGTCATCTGTTTTGGTTGTAATTGATTGTTCAAACGGAGTAAATTTTTGATCAAATTTTTGATTTAAGTTTTCATTTAGTATTTCTTTTATATCGTTATTTAGCCTTTCACCCAAATTTATATTTAGCTTTTCTTCTAAATTTGCATTAATTTTTTTTTCTAATTCGCTATTTAATTTTTCTTGATTTTCTTTAAATATATCGGCATTGTTTGAGAATTTAGCATCCAATTCCGTCATTTCTAAAGATTTCGGTGCTTCATCTAATTTTAGTTTAATTAATTCTTCCTTTTCTTCTATATTTTTAACGATGGGTAATATATTCTTCACAATTGGTAATAGTTTAGTCATTATAAGATTAACTGTGTTTTTTAGGGTTTCTCTTTCTTCATTGAGTTGCTTTTTTGTAACCAATTTATTTGTATCTAGTGACATGAATAAAAGGAATTGGTGTGAGTTTAAATAGATATTTTTTTTGAAAGTTTCCAAGAAAAGGTAAGAAAAAAAAAAACATTCTCATTTTGACACTTGATTGTGAATCTTTTCAAATTGAATCTTTTTGAATCTTTTAATAATTATATAATCTGAATTAAGAGATATATGGCAGCAAAATATTACTATTAGTAAAAAAAAAAAAAATTATGGAATCCTCATTGTTATCAATTCCTTTATAAATATTATTCCTAGTTTAGCAGTTTGTTCATTTTCAATGGTAATTTGAATGGCATATCCCTCACGAAATTTCTTAGAATCTCGAAGCTGAGGATGAATAAAATTAAGGTTACCATCTTCCAACATTTTTTGTTTTTCATTCTCACGAATTGCCATACTTAAAGTAAAGGAATTATGGTGCGGTATGCCATAAAAGAGTGCTTTATTCTTACTAAAGAATTTTAGGGACCATCCTTTATAAAAAGTCCATTTTATTTCAAATTTTTTTGCTAAGCTTGTTAAATCATCATAATATTGATAACAAATGCCTAAGTTTTTTTCTAATAATTCTTTTGTTGGCATTTTTGATTTATCAATGAATACTTTTTCTTTCAATTCAAACAACTCACTATTTATTTTATATAAATTAATTTTAATATCTCATTAGGTTTTAAAAATTTATGACCTATCCTAATTTTATGATAATTATTGAATCAATTAAAAAAATTTGTTATTATTAATTTCTAATAGTTATAATTTTAATCGAATAATAATTTTTAGTGTTATCATTGATAAATTATAAAATGGGAAGTACAGGAACAACAATGCTTATATTTGTTCATATATGCGCCATTTGGTACTCCTAAGTTTTTTTTTATTACACCTAAAGTGAAGTGAAATATTAAAAAAAATGATAAGATATTAAATCTAAATTAACTTTACTCCTTGCAGGATGCTCAAATTATTACCAAAGGTTTATTAATAATTATCTTTGCTTATTTTAGTAATTCATATCTTTTTCATCTAATTGGACACCTATTCAAGGATGATTTCCAAATTTACAGAAAATTCAATATCAATTATGCTCATTAATTTGTCCAGTAATCTTTTTCTGTCATCCTCCACATATAATTGATGTTGTTCATGAGTTTCTACTTAATTCAAAATTTTTTTTTGCTCCACAATAAGGACATGTAATAATACTCCAATTATAGATTTCAGTCATATAATTACCTCCAATTTATTATTAATTATCAAATTAAAGAATTCATAATAATGCTTTATATAAAAATAGTTCAACATTTAATATATCGTAATATTCATGATTAGAATTGCGTACGTGCAATATACTATGATGTTTCGTTTTTACCATTTTATTTAATTGAAATAATTTAGTTTAGTTAATCAATCAATTAATAATAAATTCAAAACTATTTTGGACCTACAGAAATTGATGATGTGCCTGCCAAGGTGCCTTCTATTTCTACATAATACGCCTTTTAGGAATTAATGTTAATTCTTCCTTAAGAATTTGCACCTTAGAAAAATTCCAAAAACAATTATATCTAAGGTGATGATTTTGAGTGTTTTATAATTCTAACAAAAAATGATTAAAATAATTGTTAGATTCACACAAAATAAGAATGCTATTAAATTTTAAATAAAAATTGTAAAAAATCTGGAATATATTTATTTTATTGTGGTATTGAGATTATTATTATCATGAAAATATTTAAATTAAAGGTTTTATTAATTTTTTCTAGAATTTATGCAACAAAAGACATTTAACATAATCATATTTGGTTTTCTCAATATCATTATATTTTTAATAGCATTAATTATGATACAAATCTCAGTTTTAGATGTTCGGCTTTATAAATTATATAATTTAGGAAGTATTATCATTGGAATTGAAATATTTTGTATCTTTTCTCCATTATTTGTGGTTATATTGATATTATTAATGACAAAAGATTTGGAATCTGTAAAAAATGAAGAAGTCAGAAAATTTCAAAAATACTGATAAATTTTAACTAAACTAGTTTTCCTGATATATTCCATTCCGAAAATTCCATGCTATTCTTAAAAATATTAAGATGTGATATTTAAAAATTAATACACTAAATTAGGAATTGTATTGTGCCCAGATTTAGTCTATAATCGAGGGGATTGAAGATGCGCCATCCGGGACGTAGCGATTTTTTACGTAATACGCCAAAAAGGAATTAAATGAAAAAATTTTTAAAATTCTATGATAATTATAATTCATGGAATTAAACCAAAAAAACATAAATTCATTCTTTCTAATTTTAGCTTACATTTTAATAACTATCATCATAGTTGAGAGTAGTAGTAGTCAATTATTAAGTATTATTGGAGATATTTTGATATATATCGGAGTAGGAATATTATTAATCTTACTATTTGCTTTCATATCGTATAAATTTTTAACAGATTGATAAATAACAATCCAATGAACCCAATAATGTCTAAATAACTTAAATGGGTGAATATATTATCTAATATCTTCACTTACTCGTGGAAATAGAAGATGCGCCATCCGGAAAGTAATATCTAATTTACGTAATAAGTGAAAACGGGCGCAA
>CAYPTZ010000205.1:0-1839 GCA_964413395.1 uncultured archaeon
TCATCCATAACGATTGTAGTTCCGGTAGTTCCAGTATCTTCAATACTAGTGATCACAAGTCGGGCGAATTCGGTTCTTTTAGAGTTTTGGTCTTCAAAATCGATTTTGAATATTAATTCATCATTTACGTCAATTCCAAAATCATAAATCCAAGCAGATGCAGAAGGAGTTAATAAAAATGGAACTAAAAAGAATACTAAAGATAATTTTTTTGTCTGATTTTTCAATAATTTCACCTTTATTATGTCTAAAAAAAACTATATAATACCCTTGTCTCTCATTAATTTAACATTTCTTACAGTTAAATTTTTTTTTTGAGAAATAAAATCTTGTAAATGGATTAAAGACAAAAAGTTATCTGTTTTGTAAAATTCGCCAATTGATTAACAATCTTATTGATTTTTTTTATTAAGGATATCAGATTGAAAAATTATTTTCACAGGTGAAATTCAAAGAAATCTAGACCATCAAAAAGAAATTATAAACCAATAATTATCTATCAATGATAAAGATTAAAAAAAAAAATATGTTACGAAATCACATCTAAAATCTATATCTATAGATGCAGATGCATCGCATTTTGGAAAAGATCTGGGCATGACTCCGAAAATTCTAGAGTCAGTAATCCATTTTCATATATCATCGTAGGCTCTTCATCCGTGTCTGCAGGACAGGCAAATTCATATTCTGACCGATAATCCACATTATCCGTTCGATGGGCAATTAATCTCATTCGATCTTTCACCACATCCAGATGAATTTTTTCTTTAGGAACTCCTGGTATCTCAAATACTAATTTCTCTGAATCTCTATCGTCTTCATCCTTACAATTACAATCACAAGAAACACAGGGTTCCACCCAGATTTGCTTCCTAAGTTCTGGTTTTTTCTCTTCTTTTTTATCCATTCTTTTCACCAATTTTGGTTTTTAGGATATAACTGAAATAATTAAGCTAAATTCAGATTGAAATAGCTATAGCTTTCAAAATAAATGCAAAAATGTAAAAATACAATTAATAAAATATGAAAACAGAGAACAATCTAGCTAGAAAATAACTTTTTAAAATTAATATCTTGAAGCTGAATTTCTTCATCATATAAAGGAATAAAAATTTCGATAATTGATTCTGGGCTTATCCAATCAAATCGCTTATCATAACGTTCTATATGGAGAATTGGACTGAATTTATTATGCGGAAAATTATTTGGGTCTTGATTTAGTACTATTTGCTTATCATATATTAAAGCAATTTTTTTTACTAAATCTACTAATTTTCCTTTTATTCTCATTTTAATATAATTCATATCTGGAATGGTAATTTTTTGGAAATTTTTTGGGCTGTCTGTAAATTGAGAAACTTCGACACAAGTCATATAATATTGTGAAATTTTCGATTTCGAATCGAAATCTTTTAAATATCTAATACCATATTTCACCCAATCATTACTTTTTACTCGATTTGGTATTAATTTAATTTTTTGGTTGAAATTACGCCATAACATTTGATTTTGCTGAAAATTCAGGTTGTCAAAATGAGTATTTTTAAGTTCCATCCCTACAACCTTGATTTCCTTCTTCTTAACAATTGAATAATATGGATTTTTCAAAGAAAAATTCGCCAAGGTTGTTTGAGTCATGAATATATGTATTTATGGTCTAATTTAAGTAATTAGGTGAATGATTTATCAAAATTTTAGATAATAACGAATTTTCAAGAATTAAAACACCATTTTAACAAACTATACGATATTTAATTATTTCATGAATATCCAATCCCATAAATGGACATATTCAGGAGAAAATGGGCCAGAATTTTGGAAAATAAATTATCCCACTGT
>CAYPTZ010000205.1:1849-6557 GCA_964413395.1 uncultured archaeon
TTGGAGGAAAATCTCAATCCCCTGTGAATATTGATACCTCAAAATTTACACTATCAAGATCTCTCTCCCTCCATTACATTCGATTATCATTCAACTCCTATTCATATCATTAATAATAATAACACTATTAAAGTCGTTTATAAATCTGGGAGTACCCTATTTTATAACAATGAAAAATATTCTCTTGAACAATTCCATTTTCATTCTTTAAGTGAACATACTATCAATAATTCCTATTATGATTTTGAAATCCACTTAGTGCATAAGAATTCTCAAGGACATTTTTTCATTCTTGGGATTTTAATGAACATTGGAAAAGAAAATACTTTATAGGAAAAAATATGGACAAATACACCCAAACAAGAAGGTGAAAAAATCAGTAATAATGACAAATTGAATGTTAAATCTTTATTTGTAGAAAATGATGATAGTTCAATTGAATATTTTTCTCATTATAGATATATAGGTTCGCTTACAACTCCCCCCTTTTCGGAAGGTGTTCAATGGTGTATATATTCGAAAATATTGGAATTGTCTCTAAATCAATTGAAATTCTTTCAATCACTAATTTCCAACAATTATCGCCCCATTCAAGCTCTAAATGGTAGAGAAATATATCATATTCATTGAAGTGTCTTGTTTACAAAAATTGGATATTAATGCAAGAAATTCAGATTTTGATTCAAGCACTATACAATAAATACTATTTGGATGATAATCCTTATGTTTCTTATGGTAACTATGTTCCCATTGGTGAACTTATGGTTCAATATGGATACTGAGGTATTCATATTTTAATTTGGATGAATAAATCTTAGTTAATGCTTGGAGTTTTAAAATTTTAATGATTGATATTAACCAACTAGTTTATATTGTTTTCATTTTGATGCTTTTTGGATCGATCGCTTATAATATTGCATCCAAGTGGAAAATACCACGAATTGCAATAATTTTAATTCTTGGTTTATTTTGTGGAATTACAGGGATTTTGAATAGAAATTGGTTTTATAATTTTGGAAGCAATGGATTGGGTGAAAATGCAATTTTTCCTTTGGGCACTTTTGTAGAATTTATTTTAATCATTGTTTTATTCTTTGGGGGTTTTTCTGTTGATATTAAGAGTTTAAAAGGGATCCTTAGACCTGGTATTCTTTTAGCAACATTAGGTGCTTTTATTGTAGCATTTATTGTTGCCACAATGCTAAATATAGTTTTTCCTTCTATTTTTGGAGGAATCACTGCATTAATTATGGGATCTCTCATTGCCCCTAATGATCCAATTGCCGTGACTAGTACGCAAAATACATTCAATTTAAATCCAAAAGCAGATACTATTTCAAAATTTGAATCTGGTTTGGATGATACTATGGTAACAACGCTAATAATTTTAATCTGTATACCAATAGCGTTTTCCTTTGAAAGTAATCAATCGTTTGTATTATCATCAATTATTATCAATAGTATAATCGATTTTATGTGGTATACCGTATCGGCAATTCTAATTGGTTCAATTATAGGATATTTCTTCTTTTTTATCTATATTCACATTCAAAATAAAGAGGTAAGAATGTTAGCTAATGTAATTCTTCCATTTTTCACATTTGTGGTAGCAACTCTAAAAAATCCCGTAACTGGAATGCCTATTTCAAGTGGATTTGTCTCAGTTTTTGTTGCTGGATTTATATTTGGAAGAAGGATTTTAAAGAATGAAAATGAATATAGATCAATATATAAAATCTGGAATTATCTCTTTAAATACTGTGAAATCTCTAGTTTCATGATATTAGGTGCCCTAGTCCAACCAAGTTCATTTTTAGTTGTGTTAATTCCTGCGATTGCCATTACTTTAACTATAATATTCATAACTCGTCCATTAGAATTAGGAATATGCACCTTTAAAACGGATTTAACCTTTAAATATAAAGCTTATATTGGATATATTGGGTTAAAAGGGTTAGATCCTGCTGTTTTAGCCCTTGCTGCCTTTAATCAACTCAAAAATTTATCCAATGATTATATCAAGGGCATTGAATATCTCATACCTTTAACATTTACAGTGATTCTCTTAATTACAATAATTCAAAGTATTATCTTACGAGAATTCATCTTTAAAAATAAAAAGGAAGATAATGTGCTATATTGCCCCTACGATAGTGAACCCATTCCAGTTCCTCAAGAAATTCTTACTGCATTCAAATAATTTTTATCTAAAAATTTTAGAGTCCCTTTTTTATAATTCCACAAAATAATTTTCAAAATACCACAAAATTAATGCAAAATCGAAAAATTAACATTCAAAATAGGTTAAATCTGGTAGGATATATAAATTTAATAATTTAAGGAAAAATAGGATATGATATTTAATGAAGAGAGAATATTTAGACAAAAATAAATCAAAACAAATTCCTCTTGACAAATTTTATAATCAATATGAAAAATCTAAGTCTGATCCAAAATTATTGCCGAATCCAGCAGAGAATAAAGCAATAAATGCGAAAATTACGTAAAAAAAAGGAAAAATAAACAATTAAATAAGAAAAAAATCTATTGTAAATCCGTGAAATAATTATAACCAATTCACATTCAATAAATTCCGTTTAATATACTTTTTATATTGATATTTTGGATATCCAAGAATAACGGCTCCCAATATCTTGTTATTTAGCGGAATCCCAAATTTTTGTTTTAATTTAGGATTTTTTTCAATCGCAGGGGCAATTAAATCAATTACAGTCGCACCTAATCCTAAATTATGAGCTGCTAGAAAACAATAGGTTTCTGCAATATAAATATCCCCAATAATATATTTAGATGTTGTATCTACATGGAAAAGAATCATTGCAGGAGCATTACGAAGAATTGTATCTTTTTCACCACTTTTCAAATCGGGTAACCGACTTTTCATTATTGGGACAACGTGATTCTTAAGGGCTTTAAATGTATTTTGTCCTACCTGAATTTTTATTATTTTACGTGCAATTGGATTTTTAAAAGCTTTAACTAGCGAATCGTACAGATTGATAAGTTCAGGAAGAGTATTTTGCATTATTTTTGGATCATTAATTATTAATAATTCTAACTTTTGTTTATATCCAAATGGGGCATAGGAAATACTTTTAACAATTTGCTCGAGGATTTCCTTGGGAATTAATTTATTCTTAAAATTTCTAATGGAACGTCTCGTTTTTATCAATTGAAAAAAAACCTTTTGAAAATGATCTTCAATTTTTTTTATATCTTTTCCATAATGAATACTGTTTATTGAAATGGCTTCATTTGGGCAAATTGCCATACAATGTCCACATTTTATACAAAAATGACTATTTTCTAACTTATATTTCACGTTTTTAGTCATAATATCTTTATAAAAAAGCCCTGTTGGACATACTTCAATACATTGTCCACATTGGGAACAAAAGTCAGGATTTATTATAGTATCTAACATAAATTGAAATATAATTAAGGGGGCTTTAAATTTTTCCAAATTTCTCAAGATTTTGTCTATATAGTTTATTTCTTAAAATTGAAATAAATTTTCAACACAATCCTTCTCAAATCTCAAATTATCAAGTGAAGATATTTCTATATTTTTAAGATTATCCTTGTATGAAAACTACTTTTACTTGCCTCTAATTACTAAGTGGCATATTAATAATTGGATGGCTTTTTCAAAATAAATTGTTTGAACAAAAGCAGGAACAATTGGAATATCAAGGATTAGATGAAAAGAAAAATATAAGAAGAATAGGATCTAAATATCAAAAAATTAGTTCAATCCCAAAAGTGGAGAAAATTTAAATTGTCAAGGAGAATAAAGAAATGACCACCCCTACTGAGAATTCCGTGTCTCCTACTGAGAATTCCGTGAATAATTCCACTAAAAGTACAAATTTGGAACAAAATGAAGCAGATGTTCATAAAATTCAACAATTTGAATTTAACCAAATTCTCAAAGAAAGCTTTCGGTTTAAAATAATGTTTCTTCTGTATCGCTACATTAAGATGAGTTTTCCTGAATTACAACGAACATTAAAAATTACCTCAGGAAATCTAACTCATCATCTAAAAAAACTTAAGGAAGTCGAATGGGTAGAAGAAAGGATTGCCTTAAAACAACGTACTATAAAATATTATATTATTACTCCGTTAGGAGAAGACAAATTTGAATATCAAATAAGAGATTTAAAGAAAATTATCGAATCTATTGAGATTTAGATCATATTAATAAAAAAAAAATTAAGAATTCATTAACTGGTGGAGTTTCTCTTTCACGGTGTTATAATGTTTCTTGAGGGCTGTTGTGCAGTGCTTAGACACTTCGCGATTCTTCATTTTCTCGGCCAGAAATTGCATAAAACTTAAACTATAGATTAATCCGATATGTTTATCTCCTCGAGCATAGAGGTGATGTAATTTCTCATCAAATTGCTCTGGTGACATCGGTTTCATGTGCGGGAGTGTCAATAACTCATTTTTAACAATCGTAAAAATTTCAGCAATCGCTAGGTTAAAACACGTTGTATGAATGTGTACTAAAGATTGCCCTATTAAATCAGTAATCATAAGGAGTTGATTGTAATTTTCTCCTAATTCGGTCACATGGCTTTCAAACTTCTGATAGATGCTATCAATAGGAATTGGGTGAATTTGATTATCAAAGGTAAGTAAAAGTGGCTTATACTCTTTCTTCTCTAAATAAGCCATAAGG
>CAYPTZ010000206.1:0-6550 GCA_964413395.1 uncultured archaeon
AAAATTTTTAGTTTTAGGGAACTTAATGATTTCGTAACTTGTAAACTCAAGTATTATGGATAATTCTGAAAATTTTAAAGATAATCTAAATGAAATTAAACAAAAAAATATTCATATTTTATCTTTTATAGGATTCTCACGTTCAGGAAAAACAACTTCAATTGAATCTATAGTGAATTATTTATCAAAATTTAAATCGCATATAGTAGTACTTAAAAATATACATCAAGAAAATTTTACAATAGATACACCAGGTAAAAATACGTGGCGATATACTCAAGCAGGAGCTAATATAGTTGTATCCCATAGTAAAAAAGAATCTGCAATTATGATCAATAAAAAATTGTCTTTGGAAAAATTATTCAAACTAGCACTTACAATATATGAAATAACAGAAGAAAAAAATACAGAATATAGATTTATCATTTTTGAAGGATTTAGAGAAATCCAAGAAAATAAGGTATTATGTGTTAAAGATACTGAAGAAATTATTAAACAGATAGATAAAAATGTCACTTCAATTTCTGGATCAATTTTTTCAGATGAAAATGAATTGCTAAAATCTATCGAATATTATCCAATTCCATTTATCAATATTAAAGAAAATCCTGAAAAAATTTCAAAATTACTCAATATAACATTAACCCCACAAATTTGAAAAAATTTCTAAAATTTTTTCCATATCTTCAATATTTGCTTTATTTTTAGAATTTTCAGCAAAAAATTTTTGAAAATTATGTCTTAAATCGTCATTACTATACGATTCTGGAAGAATATTTGAAATTTTATGCTGAAATTTGAGAAATTTCTTGACAATTTTAGTCAATAGCCATTCTTCTAAAAAATCTGTATTGTTTAGTAAACCTCTTTCATATATCATATTTATTTTAAGCAACCTTTTTTGAGAAAAAAAAAAATTATCATCTAAATTAATCGATTTTGAAAAAATTTTTTTAACAAATTTCTTATTTCGGCTCAAAAAATAATCTTGCCAATTATTATCAGATAATGGAATATCTTTGAATATTACTAATTCTAATACTCGTAAAGCAATTTTTTCAGGTGTATATCGAGATATCTTATCTCTGAAATTATCTTGAACTAATTCAGGTTTAGGTGCAATAAATGCAATTTCAACCATCTTTTGAAGGACTAAAAACATATATTCTACAATTTTATCAAATGAATAATTAAAATGAGAATTCGAATTTTGAATCTCTGTGATTAGTAAATGGAATTTCGCATTTAGTGAGAATAAAAATGCATTGAAAAAATTCTCATTTGTATCTTCAATAGTATTTTGAAATATTTTCTCAAAAATATAATCAAAAGATGAATTCAGTGGAATAGAAAGACCTTGGAATATAAAATTATTGAAAAAATTAGCAGATAAAGAAGATAATGGATTTAAAGCGGAAGAGGATATAATATATTTTAATATTTCAGGAAAGTAGAAAGCTTTATTCATTTGCATCATCTCAATCCCTCCTACACAAAAAAATTGAGTATAAAAAAAGAATAATTGATATTGTTTTTGACGATCGGCCCTGTTATTTGATTGGAATGTTGAAAAAAGTGAAGCTCCACTATTTAAAAAATCCCAGATTTTTAGCAAATTTTCTGTTAAATTTTCATCGTTATCTTTTACTATATTTTCGCTAATTATATTCAATATCAATTCATTGGTGTTAAAGATTGAATCTTCAATTCTTGAGGCAACATAATTTAGTACGTCTAATAGAGGAGTGACTTCCTGTAAAATTTGACATTTTCTTTTTAGTGTAAAGAAAACTTTTGAAATAGAATTTTTACTCTTTGGGTAGGAATTTAAAGCGATTGGATATATTAAGTCATTTTTCATTCTCAGTTTTGCCAATATCATCTGATTAACATTAGGTAATTTTTGTGCAAAATGATAAATTAAAGAAAATAAATATATTTTTAAAAATTCTTTATCAATTTTTCTCGAAACCATTAAAAAGTGTAAAAATTCTCCTTCTTCTTCATTATTTTTCACCTGAGCACAAAGCATAGTGATCTGAATATCTTCTTTTATAATATCTTTAACTAATTTTCCAAATACCATTACTATTAGATTGAAAATATAATTGATGATTCTATGATAATGGTCTGGGTGAGAAAAATTTTTTTTAAAATTTTTAAAAATATTTACTTCCTCGTCAGAAAGCATATACTTATATTCAAAAAAAAGATCCTCTTTATGATGTATTTTAGAGTGACTTGAGATATTTACTAATTTTAAATGATTCTCTTCAAAACCTCCAAACATTTTTTTGAAAAAATAATGGAAAAGCAAATTTAATTTCTTAAAAAAAAAATTTGATAAGATTTCATCTTTTTTTTCAGGAGTTTGAAGAATATTTTTATTTGAATGATTTTTAATCCATGATTTATAAGAAAACAAGACTTTTTTACGCCAGACAGGAAAAGATTTCCTTTTTCTGTATATTTCTTCCATCATCCAATCCTGGATATCTCTAATATTATACCAATTTGTAGTAAATTCAAGACCAATTCGATCCAAATATGATTTGAGAAGATGATTCATACTTTTACTCAGAAAATTTTAAGTAGATTTATATTTATATTTTACTAAATATATAATGTTTATTTTTTTATTTTATGATTTTTGGAGATACCATGGAAGATCCAAATGAAATATTTAATATTAGATTATATTCAATATTTTAGGAATATAAATATTTGTTTTAATTTTCTTCTTTGTAATATTTCCAAATTATCAAAATAATTATCATCAAATTTTTCTTTTATCTAGTATACTAAATTATTGTGGATACACCAAATCTTTTAAAAATTATAGAAAATGCACTAAATGAACTTATTTTAAAGTCATCTATAACGGTAAATGAAGAAATTCTTGAAAAATTAGAAGATTTAAGGAAAGAAGAAGAAAATAATTCTATAATTAGTTCCCAATTGCAATTAATGATAGAAAATATTCATTATGCAAAAAAAAAAAAAATTCCTGTATGTCAAGATACAGGCCATATTAATTTCTTTATTCAATTAGGTAATGAATTTCCAATTATTTCAAATTTTAAAGATATTATATCTAATTCTTTAAAAAAACTTACAAAAGAATCTATAATTCGACCAAATACTGTAGATCCAATAACACAGATTAATGAAGGAAATAACCTAGGACTCAATAGCCCACCAATTTATTTGGATATATCAAAAGATTCTTCCGATCTTATAATTACAACAATGAATAAAGGTGGAGGTTCAGAAAATATGTCTGCATTATTTATGTTATCTCCAGCTAATGGTCCAGAACAATTATCTGAAAAAATAATTGAAAGAATGAAATATGCTGGAGGAAAACCTTGCACACCCACAATATTAGGAATTGGAATAGGTGGTGATGCATCAAAATCAATGTACTTAGCAAAAAAAGCTTTATTAAGACCACAAGGATCAAGAAATAAACGAAAAGATGTTTCAAAGTTAGAAAATTCAATACTAAAAAAAATTAATCAACTTAATATAGGAATAATGGGTTTAGGCGGGCATTCAAATTGTTTAGATGTTAGGATTGAATTAGCAATGAGGCATCCTGCAACATATCCAGTAGGATTAATTGTTGAATGTTATTGTCATCGTACAGAATCAGTAAAAATTTCTTCAAAAGGTACAGTAAAATTTGGAAAATTGGACGATAATTTTAAATTTATTGAATTAAGTGGGAGTAAAAGATAGCATGGGAGAAATTTATAGACTTAATTTACCTGTATCGGATAGCATCATCGAAAAGTTAAAAATAGGCGATATTGTTTATCTTACGGGAATTATATGCACAGGAAGAGATCATTTTCATAAAAGAATAATAAGCTTCGCAAAGAATGATAAACCACTCCCTGAAATGTTTAATTATTTAAAAGGAAGTGCAATATATCATATGGGACCAATTGTAAAAAAAACGGATGATTCTTATATAATTATATCTGGAGGTCCCACAACAAGTGCCAGGATGAATCCATTTCAAACTGAGGTCTCAAAAATATTACAAAATAAATTTGTGATAGGCAAAGGTGGGATGGATGAAGTTAATTGGAAAGATATACCCGCAGTATATTTGCAATATCCTGGAGGCGCCGGTGCAATAGTGGGAAAATTTATAACAGCAGTAAAAAAAGTCGAATGGTTAGATTTGGGAACACCCGAAGCCGCATGGTTTCTTGAAGTAAATGAATTTGGACCATTAGTAGTATCTATTGATCTTTATGGCGGAAATCTCTATAAACGATAGCTGCAATTATTTAAATAAAATAAAACAGTGAGAAAAGACCGATTATGCCTCTAAAACCTGGAAAATTACCTATTGATTTAATGAAAAAATTATTAAATTATTTCAAACCTACTGAGAAAAATTCACGTATCATAATCGGTCCTCATATTGGTCAAAATTTTGCGGCGATAGATATGGGAGATAAATTTTTAATTTCAAAAACAAACCCAATTACATTTGCAACAGATGAAATCGGATATTTTGTTGTAACAATTAATGCTAATGATGTTGCTCTCTCAGGAGCTATACCTAAATGGTTCAGTTCCACTATTTTTCTTCCAGAAAAATCAACAGAAATTGAATTATGTGAAAATATTTTTAATGAAATTGCCACAGAATGTAAAAAAATCAGTGTTTCCGTTATTGGAGGACATACAGAAGTAACTATTGGACTAACGCGCCCAATTATTGCAGGAAATATGTTGGGTGAAGTGAAAAAGGAAAAATTTATTTCCACTATGGGTGCTCGTCCTGGTGATTCCATTATATTAACTAAAGGCATAGCGATAGAAGGCACCACAATTATCGCCCGAGAAATGGAGCAAGATTTGCTTAAAAAAGGCATTGATCAATCAATTATTAATAAATGCAAGGAATATTTACACACACCAGGAATAAGTATTCTTAAAGAAGCTCAATTAATCACAAATAATTTTGAAGTTCATGCTATGCACGGTCCAACTGAGGGAGGATTTTCAATGGGAATTGTTGAATTGCTAAGTAATTCTAAATGTGGAATTAAAATAGATTATAATCACTTAATTTTTCATCTTGGAACAAAGGAATTATGTCAAATTTATGATATCAATCCTTTAAATCTAATTTCTTCTGGAACCTTACTAGTATCTGTTAACCCAAAAGATGTAAAATCAATTATTGAATTATTACATAAAAATGGAATTGATGCTCAAAATATTGGAACTGTAATTGCAGATGAGGGTAGTTACTTAATAAATATGGGAGATGCAAAATATATACCTCTTAATTTTTCTCCCATTGATGAGATAACAAAAATATTTGAATAGAATTTAAAAAATAATGTTCAAGTATTATATTTGGAAGATTATTTCGAAAGGGAAAATATTACTTGTATTTGGTTTTGAAAGCATTAATTCAATTTTATCTCCAGAAAAAATCTGAATTTCTCCTTTATTTTTTATTTGCTGTTTATTTAACCAAGTACCCCATCTGCTATTTTTATCTTCAATAAAATAATTTCCAGAATTATCTCTTCGGATTTGAAAATGTGAGCGAATAACTTTATGATTTTGTTTTTGAATTCTTGAAATGGAATTTAACCAAACAATATCAAAACTTGCAGGTGATACCAAGGGAAGAATAATATTTCTTCCAAAATGAAATATTGCTTGTGATGCAGGAAAAATAATTTTTTGTTGGATTTGTGGAAAGGAAAGACTTGCATCAGATTTAGAATTATCTTTAATTGGAGAAGCTTTTGAAGCGCCCATACCAAAAGGAAACTTCATATTAGGTACAATTCGTTTGTTAGGTCTATCTTCTGTAGGAGAAGGAAAATTTTGTGAATTTTCATAATTAACTCGATTGACACTCGCATTATTTACATTAAAATCAGAATTCTGTTGATTTTTAGGGGGTTTATAATTTTTTAGTGCTTCCGCTACTTCATCATCTAGAGGAGAACCACATAATTCACAGATAATCTCAATTTTTTTACGAGTTTTAAAGTTATATGTCAGATTTTTTCCACAATATGGACAAGATATTTTAATTTCCACTAAATAATACTCCTTTTGATAAAATTAAACCATAATTAAGTTTTATTTCCTAATGATAATTGAGAAAAAATGCCTTAATATTTTTTCTTACAATAGAATTATATTAAAAAAAGATGTAAATTAGATATTTAAATGATTTTGATATTTTGAAATTATATCGTCCATAGCTTTATTAATTGATTCATCAACTATCTTTCTTCTTGGATCAGCATCAAACCACGCAAGAACTCTATTGAAACCTTCTGAAAAGGAAATAGTGGCTTTAAAATTAGGAACAAATTGTTTTATTTTAGAATTATCAAAAATCATTGAATATGATTTATCTCCTAATAATCCAGCACCAGTTTCATTATCAATAGATGCAATAAAATCTGAAGGGATATATACTATATTGGGTTCAACTCCTACAGCATTTGCCATAATTTCATAAATTTGATTCCAAGTTAAAATTTCATCTGATGTT